>CAZXKG010000010.1:43173-45787 GCA_964641695.1 uncultured Conexibacter sp. | reverse complement strand
GGTCGGCGAGATCTTCCTCACCGACATCGGCAAGGAGGGCTCGACCTTGCGCGGGATGATGAACGCGTTCGCGACGGCGGTTTCGATCGGCCTGCAGTACGGCGTGCCGCTCGATGTCCTGGTCAACAAGTTCAGCTACATGCGCTTCGACCCGGAGGGCATGACCAAGAACCAGGAGATCCCGTTCGCCAAGTCGATGCCCGACTACATCATGCGCTGGCTGGCGAGCCGCTTCATCGACGATCCCGACGCCCACGAGGACCTGGGGATCCTGACCAAGCAGGTTCGCGAGCGGAAGAACGCCCAGCAGGCGCTGTTCAGCGCCGACACGGCCGGCCCCGCCAACGGGAACGGCAACGGCTCCGCCACTCCGGAGCCGACCGCGTCGGCGGGAGGCTCCTCGCAACCCGCAGCCTCGGCGCTGACCGATCAGGCAGTCGCCCATCGGCCGGCGAAGCTCGGTCGGGAGCTGGATCTCGGCCCCGCCTGCGAGCAGTGCGGAGGCATGATGCAGCGGACGGGCAGCTGCTACACGTGCACCAGCTGCGGCAACAACACCGGCTGCGGCTGACCCGACGGCCCAGGAGGGGCTGGCTCAGCGTCATCGGTGGGCTCACGACCAACAGCCGGTCGCATCGCCCACCTCCTCTTTGATCCAGCCCCTCCTGAACTCGTCATGAAGTCCCCTCGGGCGCGCCTCTCAACGAACTGATCTCTAGTCGGAGTCGACGACGGTTCGGCGGCGCTCGGTCTCGAAGAGGGTCATGGCGTAGTGGCCGGCGGGATGGGCTCGGGCCTCGGTGACGAGTGCCGCCGTCTCGGGGGCCAGGACCTCGGGCTGAGGTAGCGGGACGCTGTAGATCGGGGGGACGATCGAGGCGGCGGCCAGGGCGGCGAAGGTGAGGTCGGCGATCCCGAACGTGTCGCCGAACAAGTACTTGCGGCCGTCGGAGAGCCGCTCGGCCACCAGGTCGAACTCCCGCCAGACCGCTGCCTCGTCGGCGACCTCGATGCCGGGCGTGATCTCCAGCTCGCGCTTCGCGAACCGCGATACCAGGGACCAGCCGTAGCGCATCAGCAGATCCTCCCGGCGGGGCACTCCCTCGTTGTTGAAGCGCAGCAGCAGCTTCCGCTGCCCGAGCATGTGCACGTACATGAGCCGGCGGCCGGCCGGCCCCAGCTCGTTGTCCAGGCGGCGGGCGAAGCCCATCACGTCTTCCCGCTCACTCGGGTCCGCGGGGATCAGGCGCCGCTCGGACGGGGTTCGCTCGTCGACCCAGGCGACGATGTCCTCCGACTCACCGAGGACGGCGTCGGGAGTGACCAGGACCGGCACCGTGCCGGCGCCACCCGCGCGTTTGGAGACGATCTGGTGGACCCCCTGGACGTGCCGCTCCTCCCGGTAGGGGATCGAGGCCCGCTCGAGCGCCCAGCGGGCCTTCTCGCAGTAGTGGCTGATCGGGATCGTGAGAAGCCGGTTCATCGGAGTTCGGGGAGCCTAGATAGACCGGCGCGGAGACGGGCTTGGCACGGCCTGATCGTGAGGCTGAACGACCGCAGCCGTCCTGCCGAGCGCAGCCGTTCGTCAAGATCGGCCCTATGAGCGAAGTCTGCGTCCGAATCACCGAGTTCACCGATCCCGCCTGTCCCTGGGCCTACAGCGCCGAGCCGTTCCGGCATCGGATCGACTGGCTCTACGAGGGGCGGATCGAGTGGGAGCCGCGGATGGTGGTGCTCGCCTCCACCCGTGAGGAGCAGGAGGAGAAGGGACTGACGCCCGAGGTGCTAGCGGACGGCGCGCAGAGGATCGCGGCCGATCACAAGATGCCGATCGACACGCGGGTCAAGCCGTACGTCCCGCCGAGCGCGAAGGCGTGCAAGCTCGTCGTCGCGGCCCGCGTGCGCGCCGACTCACGCGCCGTGCGCAAGTCGCTCCGCAGCCTGCGGATCCAGAACTTCAGAGGGGCGATGCTGGACGACCCCGAGACGATCCGGACAGCCGCCGCGTACGCCGGCATCGAGAGCGACTACGAAGCCTGGATGAGCGACCCCAAGGTCGAACGCGAGCTCGAGCGCGACCTCGACGCGTCGAGGAAGCCGATGCCGGCCGCCAACGTCCTCGATCACAAGCTCGCCAACTGGTCAGGGGGACGCCGCTACACGTGCCCCAGCTACGAGATCACCCGGCTCGACGACAGCGTGACCATCTCCGTCCCCGGATTCCAGCCGTTCGCCGTCTACGACACCATCCTCGCCAACCTGGTTCCCGGACTCGACCGCCGCGACGCACCCGGCTCCGTCGAGGAGGTCATGCGCTGGCGCAGCTTCCCGATGTCGACGCAGGAGGTCGCGATCGTCTGCGACATCCCGTTCGACACCGCCCGCGAGGAGCTGGGCAGGATCGCTGAGCTCGACTACATAGGAGCCGACGGCTTCTGGACCCTGACGGTCTGAGGGCTGCGGACTCGGCGTCCTCGTCGCCTTGCGGCCTGAGGCCGCGGCGGACTCCTGCGTCCTTGATTCCGTAGCCCTCAGACTCGTCAGGGCCGGGTTGGGGGGTGCGGACTCGGCGTCCTCGTCGCCTTGCGGCCTGAGGCCGCGGCGGACTCCTGCG
>CAZXKG010000010.1:13668-43073 GCA_964641695.1 uncultured Conexibacter sp. | reverse complement strand
GACTCCTGCGTCCTTGATTCCGTAGCCCTCAGACTCGTCAGGGCCGGGTTGGGGGCTGCGGACTCGGCGTCCTCGTCGCCTTGCGGCCTGAGGCCGCGGCGGACTCCTGCGTCCTTGATTCCGTAGCCCTCAGACTCGTCAGGGCCGGGTTGGGGGGTGCGGACCTCAGCTCGACTGAAGGGCGGTGGGGGAGGCGGCCGGCTCGGTCCGTGGCTCCAGGCGGCCGGCTACTGCCACCGACCAGAGGACCGCCAGCCAGGTCAGGGTGGCGACCACGATGTGTATCCAGACCATGATCGCGGGAAGGTGGAGCGCCCATTGGATGCCGCCGATCGCGGCCTGCAGCGCGATCAGTCCGATGACGAAGGAGATGGGGCGAACCGCGCGCCGATCGCCCCCGCGCCTGATCAGGACGAAGAAGACGACGATCGCGGCCAGGCCGAAGACCGCGGCCATGATCGAGTGCCGCTCGACCATCCAGGCCAGGGTCTCCTCCCCCCGGAAGTCGAACCGCTGGACGATCTCGCCGTTGTGATCGCCGGGATGGGGGCCCGAGGCAGTGGACATCGTCCCGAGCAGGACCGTCATCTGCCCGAACGGGATCAAGGCTCGGACCGACCAGACCCCGAGCCGGTCCTTCGAGCGCCGGCGTTCGTCCGGCTCGTAGCGGGAGCACCAGGCGAGCGCGAAGGCGGCGTCGAGAAGGATCATCGAGAGGATGAAGTGACCCATCACCAGCTCCGGCGCCAGGTGGTACTTGACCACGAGGGCCCCGAGGGCCGCCTGACCGATCACCCCGAGGGGCAGGAGCGCGCCGAAGGCCGCGAGGTGCCAGCGGAACGGCCGGCGCCGGAAGGCGAGGATGCTCGCCGCGATCACAGCGAGGCCGACGAACCCGGTGATCAGCCGGTTGCCGTACTCGATGATCGCGTTCAGATCGGCGGGCGGAACGGTCCCGCCGTAGCACTTGGGCCAATCGGGGCAACCGAGCCCGGAGGCGGTCAAGCGAACCGCGGCGCCGGTGAAGACGATCAGCACCAACGACGCCAATGCCACCGCGGCGACGACGAAGTAGGTCTCGCGGGAGATCGTCAGGGAGGTGATTCGTCGCAGCCGTCTCATCGGCGACGGGCAACGCTATCGGGCCGGCGGCCACTCCCCCGCCTCCCGGGTCGAGATCGCGCCCGCCGGCGCCCCGCTGAGCTCCGGCATTCCCGCAAATTCGCGCAAGCTTCTGCAAGCAACGTGTGAGCAAGCCTTCATTCAGGGGAGGGGATCGTGTAGTCTGCGCGAATCCTGCAAATGGTAAAGCCGAGTTCCGGGCTCAACGACTGAGCCAGGGAGCGGGGGAACCACGAGTTGGGGCGAATCTGCGAAAGCAGAAGCGCGAGCTCCTTTAGCGCTAGCCCGTCAGCTAACCCCGTAGGCCGACGAAGGAGTCTCGCACGTGCCTATTTCCAGCCGAATCCCGCGAACAGCAGTAGCGGTCCCGCTGGCCCTCATCCTCTTTTTCGCCGCTTTCGCAAGCGGATCCGCCCAAGCGGCATCCGGTGGGATGACCCCCGGCGGCATCGCCGGCGAGCAGACGGTCCCCGGGGCGAAGGCGAAGCTGGTCAGGGGCAAGGCGATCGCTCCGGAGAGCGCGCCGGCCAAGGTGAAGGCGGTAATAGCGGCAGCCAACAGGATCCGCAACAAGCCGTACGTATACGGCGGCGGCCATCAAAGCTTCAGGGCACGCGGCTACGACTGCTCCGGCGCTGTCAGCTTCGCGCTCAACGGAGGCAGGCTGATCGATTCGCCCCTCCCCTCCTACGACCTCGCCAAGTGGGGCCAGCGCGGCAAGGGCAAGTGGATCACCGTCTACGGCGCTCGCAGCCACGCCTACATGATCGTCGCAGGCCTTCGCTTCGATACCTCGATGACCCCCGGCGACGGTCCCGGCTGGAGCAAGACGCTCCGCTCGACTCCCGAGCGCTACAAGGCTCGTCACCCCAAGGGGCTCTGAGCCCCCGCCGACCGGATCGGCTTGCGGTCGGGTGATCCGCGAGCCCTGATCCGTCAGACTTCGAGGCGATGACCGCTTCGAAGCCCGCGGCGCTGAGGCGCTGAGCCAAGCCACGATGATCCGCAAAGGGGGGCAACCCTTCCGGGCGAAGATCCTGCCCGCACCCAACCCGCGCCCGATCGCCCAGACGGGAGCGATCAAGTCGGTGCAGGAGGCCGATATCTCGATCCCCCGGGCGACGCTCGACCGGATCTGGACGGCCGACAACCTCGAGCTCATGGCTCGCGCCTACTGGGCCTTCCTGCGTCGCTTCACCCTCGGGATGATCCGGGTCATCTACGCCCCCGACTCGCGGACGATCACCGCCTTCGGGAAGATCCCGCTACTTCGATTCGACAAGCCCTCCTACGTCCTCGGCGACACAGACGCCGAGGTTCGGTGGCCGATCCACGACGGGCTGCTGGTCGCCCGTGAGGGGCGTGGGCGGGGTCATCTGAGCGTGGACGTACGCCGGCTGGACTCCGACGCGGATCCGACCACGATCCGGGTCCGCGTGACCGTCGGCAACTTCTACCCGGGCATCCGCGGCCGCGGCCACTTCGCCCGTTTCGGATCCTGGCTCTACGGACAGACGCAGGTGCGAGTCCACGTGATCGTCTGCAACGCCTACCTGCGCTCCCTGGCCCGCCTGCGCCTCCCTGCGCTCGACCACAGCGGGCTTCCGAGCGATCCCGACCTCGAAGATCGGCCCACCCCGGCCGCGGGGAGCACCGCTACGTGAGCGATCGCCCGACTTACCTCGTCGCCGGGGCAACCGGCGTGATCGGCAGGCGCCTCTGTCGGGCCCTGGGCGACGACGGAGCGCATGTCCGCGCGCTCGCGCGAGACCCGGACGCGGCCCGCCGACTGCTCGGCCCCAGGCCTGAGATCGTCATGGTCGACCTCGAGGACGCGGCCACCGAGGCCGCGCTCGCGCGGACGATGGAGGGGGTGGACACCGCCTACTTCCTGGTCCACATGCTCGGCAGCGGCGATGGATACGGCCGGCGCGAGGTCGAGGCGGCGACCCGCTTCGCCCGTGCCGCCCGCCTGGCCGGCGTCGGCCGGATCGTCTACCTCGGGGGTCTCGGCGCAGACGACGGCTCACCCCACCTGGCGAGCCGTCATCTCACCGCCGAGGCGCTGGCCGAGGCGGGACCGCCGCTGACCTACTTCCGCGCGGCGATGATCATCGCCCCACAAAGCGAGTCCTACGTGCTGCTCAAGTCGATCGCCACCAGGGTTCCCGCCCTCCCGGCGCCACAGTGGCTCAACTCGAGGACTCAGCCGATCGGGATCAAGGACGTCGTCGCCTACCTGCGGATGGCACCGTTGGTTGCGGAGGCGAGCGGGCGCGAGATCCAGATCGGCGGCCCGGAGGTTCTGACCCACCTCGACGTGATCGACGCGTTCTCCCGCGAGGTCGCCTCCCGTCCTGCCTTCCGGGTGCCCCTGCCAGACGCCATCGCAGCGCCCGGAGTAGTCGCCGCCGGGGCCGCCGCGGTGACCAGGGGCAACCGCGAGGTCGCCGCCGAGCTCGGGCTCGGGCTCAGCGGGGACACCAAGGTCGAGGATCCGACGGGAGCAGCGCTGTTCCCGATCGCGCCCGAGCGCCTGAACGTCGCGATCCAGCGCGCGCTGGACGAAGAGGGAGAGTAGATGGGGGAGATCGTCAAGGAGTCGATCGAGATCGCGGCGCCCGTCCAGCGGGTCTGGGACGTCGTCATGGACCCGCGTCGGCTCGAGGACTGGGTCAGCATCCACCACGCGGTTTCCGAGGTCCCCGATGGGCCGCTCGTGACCGGAAGCCGATTCAGGCAGGAGATGCGACTGAAGCGCGTTCCGCTGAAGGTGCAGTGGGAGGTGGTCGACTGCAGCGCTCCCCACGAGGCTACGTGGCGAGGCGAGGCGGCCGCAGGGGCGCGGGCGCGAATCCGCTACGTCCTCACCGAGACCGAGCGTGGCACCCGCTTCGACTACGAGAACGAGTTCGAGCTGCCGGCGGGCCCGATCGGGAAGGTGGCCGGGCGCGCCTTCAACGCCGTCTCAGGAGATCGCGAAGCCCGGAAGACGCTCGACGCGCTGAAGCGGCTGCTCGAACGTCGTTGAGGCCTCCGCCCGCGGGCTCGGCGCCTCCCACCGAAGGCTCTCTCTTGCCTTCCAGAGACTCCCTTGTTTATGTTGATCCGGCGCGATCATCCGTTGGTTGTCCGATGGATAGCGGGGACGGAGGAGGCCCGGTTGCCGTATTGTCTACACATAGAACGTGGTGTTCTCGGACGAAGGGCATGATTGTGCAAGCAGATCCGAGGGCAGTTGAGAGGACGGAACCTGCCGTTGGGGAGACGGTTCGGGCTCCGGGGGAAGACTCGGATCGAACTCGAAGACTACGTAGGGAAATTCTCGGTCGGCTGCCGGCTGGTAGACATGGACTAACTCGAAGCGAGGTCGTCGATTCGCAGCGTAAGCGGCTGCTCGATGCGATGGCCCGCGTCTGCGCCGTCAAGACTTACCCGGCGACGACCGTCGCCGACGTGGTCGACGAAGCGGGTGTCTCGCGCGCGACCTTCTACCAGCTCTTCAGCGACAAGGAGGACTGCTTCCTGGCGACGATCGACGAGGCGCTGGGACTGCTCGTCGAGGCGCTCGAGCCGCTGGTCAGCGCTCCGGTCACCGACTGGGGTGAGACCGTCCGCGGCGTGATCTCGACGATGCTCGAGCTGATGGCGGATCTCCCCGACTACGCCACCGCGGTGATGGTCGAATCGCTGGCCGCCGGCGAGGAGGCGTTCAACCGCTACAGCCAGGGGATCGGGCTGATCGTCACCCTGCTGGACGAGGGCCGCGTTCACGGCCAGACCCCGATCGAGCCTCCCGCCCGCACCGCCCGGGCGATGATGGGCGGCGGCGAATGGCTGATCCGGGGCGAGATGATGGCCGGCCGCGCGAACCGCCTCCCCGCGCTCGTCCCCGACTTCGTCTACATGGTGCTCGTCCCCTTCGTCGGTCAGGACGAGGCGCTTCGCAACGCCCGGCTGGCGGCAGGGGCCTGATCGAAGCGGTCATGGCAACTCCGTCAGAAAGGCGCTCCCTGCCGAGTGGGCGCCACGGGATCCCGCGGGACATCGTCGTCCGCGACCAGCGCGAGCGGATGCTCGAGGCGATGATCCGCGTGGCCTCGGAGAAGGGCTACGAGGCGACCACGGTCGCCGACGTGATCGAGGCCGCAGCCGTCTCCAGGACCACCTTCTACGAGATGTTCAAGGACAAGGAGGACTGCTTCCTGGCCTCCTACGACGCCGTCGTCGACGTCTTCGTCTACCACGTGGTCAGCGCCTACAACAACTCGGACGCCCCTTGGCCCGAGCGCGTGCACACGGCGCTGCTCGCCCTGGTCGAGATCCTCGCCGCGGAGCCCTCGATCGCCCGCATGGCGATGGTCGAGGTGACCGGCGCGGGACCCGCCGCCAGGCAGCGGTACCGCGAGGCGCTGGGACGCTTCACCCCCTTCCTCGACGAAGGTCGCGCCTTCTCCGGCTACGGCATGGGCCTGCCGATGTCGACATCGCGCCTGGCGATCGGCAGCGCGGCAGCCCTCCTCTTCGACGAGATCCGCGCCGGCAAGGCGACCCAGCTCGACGCCATCCTCCCGGACCTGATCTTCGCGGTCCTGACCCCTTTCATCGGCCCCGAGGGCGCCTTCGAGGAGCTCAGCAACGAGCCCCCCGCCCCCCGCCCCTGGATGGGAACAAGGCAGAACGCCTAACCCGACCGGCGACGTCGAGGCGCGGCCTCCCCGACCGCCAGATACTTGAGGGGGTTGCGGGGCGTCAGATCGAGGAGGAGGGAGGTGCGGTGGCCACTGGGCCATAAGCCGACCGACGACGCCGGCCTGACGCCCCCCAGGCCCGCAAATGCAAACGGGCTCCGGGTTGAGTCGGAGCCCGTTTGTCTCTGGGGAGAATGCGAACCGGGCCAGCGGGAAAGCCTGACCCGGAATGCAGTTTGCGCCCACTGAGGAGAAACGTGGCGGACGCAGAGGAGACTATAAACAATCTCGTACATCGATGTGGGGACAACCTTGCCGAACGCGCGAAACTCCGTGGACGGCTACGTTCATGGAGGGGCGGGGGCGTATGGGGCGATCGTGCCGCCAACCGCACAAAACCGCTGGAATACGCCTTATCCCGCCGTCGTCAGTCGATAGCCTGTGACGGCGCCAAGCTGCGCCGACCCCGTCGACGACGATCCTGAAAGCACGGTCGATGCCCGCCAAGCCCTCAGAGGAGAAAGAGCCACTGCCGCGGGGACGCCACGGTCTCCCCCGCGACGAGGTCGTGGATTCGCAGCGCGCCAGAACCCTGGAGGCGATGCTGCGCGTGGTCGCCGAGAAGGGCTACGCCGACACTCGGATCGCCGACGTGATCTCCGAAGCCGGCATCTCCCGCAAGACCTACTACGAGCTCTTCGACGACAAGGAGGACTGCTTCCTGGCTGCCTACGAGCAGGCCGCCGAGCAGTTCTTGCAGGCGGCGACGTCCGGCTTCGAGCTCGGCGGCGACGACGTCCCGTGGATGGACAGGATCCGCGAGGCCTTCTCGGCCTTCCTGAGCGCGATGGTCAACGACCCGCCGGCGGCGCGGGTCTGGACGGTCGAGGTCCTGGCGGCCGGGCCGCGCAGCCTCGAGCACCGAGACACGGCGATCCGCAAGCTGACGAAGTTCATCGACGCCGGGCGGGCGGAGACGAAGACCGAGATTCCCGAGATCGCCTCCCTGGCGATCATCGGCGGTATCAACGAGCTGCTCTACACCGACGTTCTTCGCGAGGGCACGAAGAACCTGCCGGAGCGCCTCCCGGAGATGGTCTACTGGATCTCCCAGCCCTTCTTCGGTGAGGAACGGGCTGCCGAGGAACGCGAGAAGACGGTCGAGTGGCAAGCCGCCGGCGGCACGTCGGTCCGCAAGAAGAGCAAGAAGAGCTGAGGATCAGCTCGCAGTAGCCGGCTCGGCGTCCCCGCCCTGGTCGCGGGGCTTACGGCCCCAAGCGCGGTCGCCGATGAGCTGCAGCACCGCCGGCAGCAGGATCAGCCGGACCAGGGTGGCGTCGATGATGACCGCCACGACCATGCCGGCGCCGAACTGCCGGGTGCCCGCGACCTCGGTGAGCGCGAAGGCTACGAACACGGCGACCATGATCGCGGCCGCACCGGTGACGACCGAAGCGGTTCTCCCGAGCCCGTAGGTGATCGCCTCCTTGGTGTTCCCGTACGCGTCCCAGCCCTCGCGCATGCGCGTGATCAGGAACACCTGGTAGTCCAGCGAGAGGCCGAAGATCACCGTGTACATGGCGCTGACCGAGACCGCGTCGACGTATCCGGGCCCGCCGAGCAGCGGGTTGTCTCCCTGGAAGAGGAGGGAGAGGGCGCCGAACGCCGCGCCGACGGAGACCAGGTTGAGGAGGACGGCGACCGCCGAGAGGATCACCGAGTGGAAGATCGGGATCAGCACGATGAAGCTGACGAGCGCCAAGCCGGCTATCAGCCAGAGCAGGCGATCGCTCGTCGCCCGGTCGTACTCGGCGAGCGCCGCGGCAGTCCCGCCGACGGCCGTCTCCATGCCCAGCTCATCGCCGAGCTCCGCCGCCTCGGAGCTCAAGGTCTCCCTCAGCTCCGCGGTCGCGTCCTCGTTCGGCCCGGACTCGGGGATGACGAGGATCCGTCCGGCCTCCCCACCGCCGTCCAGGTTGACGACGACCGCCGCCTGGTCACGCACCGAACGTGGCTGATCCACGATCCCGGCGATGATCAGGTAGCCGGAGTCGGCCAGACGCTCGAGCTGCTCCATCTGGCTGTCCTCGGCCGCCCGCTCGGTTTCGCGCTCGAGGCGACCGGCGCCCCTGGCGCCCTCGCCGAGGCCGCTGTAGAGGGCGTCGACCTGGGGCCCCGCGGAGACGAGGCCGGCCTCGAGCTGCCCGGCGCCGCCGGCGAGCTGACGGAGGCCCTCGCCGAGGGTCTCGGTCCCGCCGCCGATGGCGACGACGCCGTCGTGAAGTCGATCGAGAGCGTCCTGGATCTGAGCGCCGCCGTCCTGAAGCTCGACCGCGCCCTCTCCCATCCGCCGCAGGCCCTTGCGGAGCTGGGCCACGCCGTCCTCGGCTTTGCCGAGCTCCCGCCCAAGCTCCTTCAAACCGGGCAGCGTCTGCTTCTTGATCGAGTCGGCGGCCCTGTGCAGGCGATTGACGGCTCTCTCCACCCCGATGGCGACGCTGGCGTCCGGGTCTGGGGACTCACCATCTCCCGCCAGCTGCTCGTAGGCGCTGACAACCGCGTCGTAAGCGGCCTGGTAGTTGGGATCGGTCTTTCCGACCCCCATCGCATTCAAGGCCTGGACGGCGGTCGCCAGATCATCCTCGGCGACGCCCGCTCGCTCGCCGTAGGGCGCCAGAAGATCCGCCTGGGATTCGAGATCGATGATCTGGAGCTTGGCGTTGCTGACGGCGCTGAGCAGGACGGAGTCGCTCGCGTAGCCGAGCCCGTACATGAGCTCCGTCGTGCCCCTTCGCATCCGCTTCAAGGCCTTCTCGAAGCGCTCCCCACCGGCCGCCATCTCGCCGACCGCGTCGTTGATCAGCTCGGCTCCGCCGGCGACCTGGCCGAGCCTGAGGGTGAGCTCGTCGGTGCCTTCGGCGGCCTGCGTGTTCCCCGACTCGAGCAGCCCGACGGCTGCGGCGGCCTGCTGCTGGGCTCCAGCCATCTGGGCGACGCCCGCCTGGGCCTGGAGGAGTCCGCTCTCGAGGCGGTTGAGCCCTCGCTGTCCCCGTCCGAGGTCGGCGAGCTGCTCGTCGAGCTGCTCGCGGGGGTCGGGGCCGCGATTGGCGATGTTGCCGGGGCCGACCACGCTGAAGACGTTCGGATTGGCCGCCAGCCGCCGCTGCCAGCGCCGCAAGGTGCGGAGGGTGTCCGGCTCGGTGATCGTTCCCTCGTCGCTGACCACCAGGACCTCGAACGGCGCCGCCCATCCCGGCCCCATGACCTCGGTGATCCGCTCGAAGTCGACCCGGGTCGGGTCGTCCTCGGGGAGCTGGCTGACGTCGGGCGGACCGGTGTTCAGCGCGAACGCGGGCACGGTCAAGGCCAGGAGGGGGACGGCAATCAGCAACGTCGCGATCCCGGGGCGTCGCAAGACGCCGCGCAGCCCGGCGATCCAGCGCGGGTCGGAGGTCTTCTTGCCCGGATCCGGCGACCCTCCGATCCTGAACATGTCGAGCCGGTGGCCGAAGAGGATCAGACCGGCCGGGATCGCGAGGAAGGCGCCGATCAGGCTGAGGATGGTCGAGGTGATCACGCCTACCGCGGCGGACACCAGGATGTCGCCCGGCGAGATCGCGATCCCGACGATCATCGCCACGATCAAGGCGACGCCCGCGAACGTGACGGTCTCGCCCGCCGTCCGCATCGCGGTCATCGTCGCGTCGGGCACGGTCTCGCCCGCGGCGATCTCCTCCCGGAACCTGGTGACTATGAGCAACGAGTAGTCGACCCCGAGGGCGAGGCCCATCATCGAGGCGAGGCTGATCGCCAAGGGGTCGACGTTGATCTCGTGGGTGAGCAGCCAGATCACCCCGGAGGAGGCGAGCACGGTCGTCAGGCCGATGAGCGCCGGGAACAGGGCCGCGAGAGGAGCGCGGAAGACGAGGAGCAGGACGATGAAGAGGATCGGGATCGCGATCCTCTCGGCGTGCTTCGCCGAGTCGTAGGTCTTGTTCTTGATCGAGTTGCCGATCACCGGCATGCCGGTGACACGGGCGGTCACCGGCTCGGAGATGGTCCTGCCGACCACTTCCCGTGCCTGATCGGCGGTGTTGTCGAAGATCTCCTCGTAGGGGCCGTTGACGGCGGCGACCACCAGCGCGGCCTCCGGCTCCGGCCTCAACCCATCCGAGCCTGGGCCGCTGTCCCACGGCGAGAGGACGCGCCAGTTCGGCTGCTCGAGAATCGCCTCGACCAGCTTCGGTCCCTGCTTCTCGATCTGGCGCGCCGGACCCTCGAGCAGGATCGGGACGAAGACGCTCTCTCCGAACTTCTCGGCGGAGAGCTCCGTCGCCCGCTCGGTCTCGGTCCCGGGCAGGATGAAGATGCTCTGGGTGAGCCGATCCTGAACCCCCGTCCCGAGGATCGCGAACACCGCGATCGCCGCGATCCACACCGCCAGAAGCGTGCGCGGCCTTGCCGCCGCCAATCGGGCGAGTCGCTTCATCGTGAGATCTCGATCACCGTATCCGCACCGAACGAGGGCCGGTCGCAGACCGGCCCTCGTTACTTCGTCAATTCGGGGCTATCGCCTGCCTCGAAAGCCCTTTGGCAGCTACCTGCCAGAAGGGGCTAGCGGCGCTTGCCCTTGCCGCCCTTGGCCTTGCCCTTCTTGGTCTTGGCCTTGCCCTTCTTCTTCTTCTTTTCCTTCTTCTGCTTGCACGAGGCGGTGAAGTCGATCTTCAGCTTCTCGCCACTGCGGAGCGTGAGCTGCGCGCTGGCGATCAGGCTCCTGTCAGAGCAACGACCGACCAAGTACTTCTTGCCCTTGGCGACCTTCTTCGGAATGCTCGCCTCGAAACCGGTGAACGTACCCTGACCGCCGGCAATAGAAGGCGGACGGACGATCACGCGCTTGCCGTAGTCCTTGCCGAGCTTCGACTTCTCGACGACCGCCTTGGCGACGTACGCGGAAGGCACCGGATAGTCGAGGAACGTGTGGAACACGACAGTTGGCTTCTTGCCCTGAGGCTCGCCGTTGAAGATCTGTAGCGGACCATATGCCTCGATGAGCGCTTGATCCTCAAGCTTGACCAGTGCTTCGGCCTTGCCCTTGCCTACAAGCGCCTTGCCGCAGATCTGCTTGGCTTGCTTCGGATCTTTGTTCCTGAGGTCGGTCTCGTCGCAGGTCGGGATGCCCTTGGTGAGCACATTGCCGTCCTTGTCGAAATCGACCTGGATCACGTCGACGACGGGGGGAATCGATCCGTCGTCGGTGACGACGTTGCCCCAGGTCTTGAGCGAGATCGGGGCCATCGTCTTCTTGGGCAAGGCATCCGGCTTGAACGTGCCGCCGCCGCTGAAGGTCGCGTTGCCGATATGAACCGAGCCTGTGGCTGTGCCGCCAACGGCGACGCCGGCCCAGATCGCGGCGCCAATTCCGGTCGCAACGAGGATTGACAAAAACAGCTTCTTCATAGCTTTGAGACCTCTCTCTCCCTGGCGCCGACGCAGCAGCGGACGTTTGTCGCCTGCTCTCCTCCGGCCCCGCAGTTTCGTGAACATCTTAGTACATGAAAGCTCGGGGTTTCAACGTACAAGCCCTGAAACCCCATGCGAGCGCCGTAGTTGCGGCCTGTGTACTCGACTGTACGCGAAACTGCCGAGGGTCAGCGGCGCTTGGCCAGGCAGGTGCCGGCCATCGACGCGTGGAAGTCCCGCCCCTCCGGGAAGACCGGCGGCTCGGGTGCGAAGTCGAAGTCGGTCTTGACCTTGACGCGGCCGCTCGGGCAGCGACCGAGCACGTAGCGCTTGCCTCCAGGGCGCTTCTTCAGCCTGATGTCGAACGCGGAGAGAACCCCCTGGCCCTGGGCGATCTCCGGCGTGCGGACCGTGATCCGCGTGCCGTACCCAGCGAAGGGCGAGGGCTCCATCTTGGCGACCATGACGAAGGTCGTTGGCAGCGGCACCTCGGCGAGCGTGTGCAGGATCGCCGCCGGCCGGCCGTCCCCATCGACGCCGTTGAAGATCAGCAGCGGCCCGCGGGCGACGAACCGCTCCTGGTCCTCCAACTGGACGACGGCGTTCACGCTCCCGCGCCCGACGAAGGCGTCTTTGCAGCGCTTCCTCGCGCCCTTCGTCGAGGCGAAGCGGATCGACTCCGGGTCGCAGGCGCCGAGACCACGCCGGGCGAAGCGGACGTTCTCCTCGAGATCGACGGTGATCACGTCGAGGCGCGGAGGCATCGAGCCGTCGTCGATCTTCGTCTTGAACCAGGCCTTGACGCCGATCGGGACGAACCTCCGGGCGGGGACCTGGTCCGGGAGGTACGTCGCGCCGATCTCGAAGCGGGCGTTGCCGATCGGGAAGGAGCCGCTCACTCCGGCCGCGAGCGAGACCCCCGCGAACGCGGCGAGAGCCAGCGCGGAGATGACGACGACCGATGCGGCGACTCGCCTGACCATGGCTCCTACTTCCCGCCCTTCGGCCAGATGTTCGCCTGCGGGTAGTCGACCTTCGGACTGCTCTGCCCGAAGGGCTTGAACTTGCCCTGCTTCGTGCAGGCAGGCGAAGGCACGGATGCGGTGCCCATGCTGTCGGCGAAGGAGAACCGCTTGATCCGATCGAAGAGCTCCTGGGCCTTGGCGGCATCCCCGTCCATACGGGCGACGAAGTCGGGGTCGGTCGGGATCCCCGGATCGAGCTCGGCCGTCAGGCCCGACGAGCATTGGGCGGTGACGAAGCCCTCGAGGCCGCTCGCCAGCTCCGAGTAGGAGCCCGCCTTCAGGTAGGGATTGACCCGGCTGTAGGCCGGTCGGTTGGGGAAGGTGGCGTACGTGTCCGGCGAGACGGTCCCCATGGTTCGCAAGACCCTGCCGCCCTCTTCTTGGGCCGGCAAGAAGTTGGTCGCCGCCGTGGCATTCCCAATGAGCGCTGCCAGTTCACGCCGGTAGACCTTGACGATCTCGAACAGCGGGTTGACGTTCCTGAGGAACGGGCCGAGCGCGCGCAGCGCCGGCGGGAAATCCTTGCGGAACATCTTGCGGAAGGCCGGGAAGGCCTGCGGCGCGTTTCTGATCACGGGGCGCAGCCCCTTGAAGGTGCCTTCGAGCTCGGGAGCGAGGCGGGCGAGCTGCTCGAGCGTCGGCGACAGCTCCCTCGCAGCCGGCGTGAGCTGCTGCATCAGCGGATCGGCGTTGGCGGAGAACTCGCGCAGACGCCCAAGCGTCAGACGCGACTCGTCGAGGAACGCCGGGAATGCTCGGAACGTCTCCATGATCTGCTGATCCCGATCGGCAGTCGTCTCGAGCACGGCGTTGCCGCCGCGGATCAAGTCAGCCAGCTCGCCGTTGCGACCGCGGAGGGCATCGAAGGTGATCGCGCCGTTGGAGAAGATCTGCTTGACCGCGTTCTCCTGGCGGTCGAGCGTCAGGAAGATGTCCTCGAACTCACGGAAGGTCGTCGGCAGGGTGGCGAACGCATCGCCCAGCGCCTGCCCCTGCCCATCGATCGCGATCGAGGAATCGCGCATCCAGACCTGGAACGCTTCGCGCGTCTCCTTATCGAAGGTCTGCAGAACCTCGTCGATCTGGACGGTCTGACCGATCTGCGCCTTGGGCAGGGTCGCGCCCTCCGGAAGGTCAGGTGCTTCCCGATCGCCCTGCGTCAGCTCAACGTAGGTCTCGCCGAGGAGCGTCTTCAGGCGGAGGATGGCCTGCGTGTTCTCCGGCAGCGGCGCGTACCTGGCGTCGATGTCCACCTCGGCCACCGCCTGGCTGCCGTCCGGTGGGAGGTTGATGTCGGCCACCTTGCCGACGGAGACCCCGGCGATCCGCACGTCCGCCTGGTCGGCGAGCTGCGTGGCCTCGTCGAACGGGATGCTGATCCGGTAGGGCTTCGGCGCCAGCGGCGTCGAGCCGCCCCAGGCGACCCAGAGGTAGAGGCCCAAGCCGAAGCACGAGAGGACGAAGGCGACCATGATCGCGATCCGCCCGAATGTCGGTGCCTGCTTCTCCATCAGGGACAGATCTCCGTTCGAGTCGGCACGTTCGTCGCCTGGTAGACGGTGTAGAGGAAGGGTCGTGCCTGCGTGAGGATCCCTTCGGCCAGGTTCGTCGAGTTACACGACAGCATCACCATCCCCCTCCTGACCGGACCCAACCCGTCCTGCAGCGTGTAGAGCGAGTTCAGGTTGTGGTTGAGCCAGGGGAGGTAGAAGAGGAATCCCGGCTTCGAGGCGCCCGGGTTGTAGGCGAGCTCATTGAAGGCGTAGTTGAGCTCGCTCAGCGCGCCGCCGAACTTGTCGACGGTCGTGTGCAGCGGATCGGCGAGCTGACGGGTGTGCCTGACCACGCCCTTCACCTGGCCGGCGAACGGACGCAGCTGCGTCCGCAGGGTCGGCTCGGTGTTGTCGAAGAAGCGCGCGGTCGCCTCGAGCCCGGGGCCGAATGCCTTCGCCTGCGGGATCAGGGCGCTCAGAGTCGGCTGCAGCTCGGTCGCGAGCTCGTTGGAGCTCTCCAGCGCCGAGCCCGTCGTCCTCAGAGTCCTCGGCAGCTCCTGGAAGGCCTCGCGGATCGCCTGCTCCTGGGCGGCGAAGCCGCCGAGCGCGTCGGCCGAGGCGGAGACGAAACGCTCCGTGTCGGCGCTGTTACGCGAGAGCTCCTCGGTGAGCAGCTTGAAGTTGGTGATCACCCGGCGCAGCTCCCGTTGCCTGGCCGAGACGACCTTCGCGGTCTCGCCGATGTAGCGGGAGAAGGGCTCGAGCCTGCGGAGGCCCTTGGAGAGCTGCTTGCCGCGCCCGCCCAGACCTTCGGCGCCGCCTTGAAGGAGCAACGTCAGGTAGTCCCGGGTATCGGCGTCGAGGCGCGCCATGAACTCGTCGGGGTTGATGTTCCGCTTCGTGTTCTCGAGCGGGATCCGCGCTTCGTCCTCCATCGCGGGCGCGGTGGGCGTTCCCGGGTCGATCTGGATGACCATGTCCTGGAGGTTCGTCTTCGGTCGCGGCAGGGCGCCGGCGTCGGCGCGGATGATCTCGGCGTACTCGGGCTCGATGTTCATGCCGACGATCGCCTTGCCGTCCTCCAGGCGCGTGGACGCGATCTGCCCGACCTCGATCCCGGAGATCATCACCGCCTGGCCCTGACCGGGAACCAGCGCCTGAGCGCTGCTCAGCTCGGCCTCGAGATGGAAGAAGTCCTCGCCGAAGATCGGTACCCAGGCCGGGAGCGCCGCCTTCTGCTGGGAGATGATCGTGAGTCCGATTGCGCTCGCGATCAGGATCAGGGCGAGAAGGGCGATGCCATCGATCACCCTCCCTCGCAGGGCGCGGCCGAGGATCTCGTGCCGGCTCCCAGGACCCTTCGCGGCCTCGGCCGCGGCACGCTCCTGCCGCTCGCGCGTGGCGTCGCGAACCCGTCGCTGCCGCTCGGCGCGATCCTCGGTGTCGCGAGGGACCGAGATCCCCTTCCAGTAGTTCTCGACCTTCTCGTCGCCCTCGCGACCGTGCTCGCGGAGCTCCTCGTCCATGCGCTTCTTGTCGTCAGAATCGCTCATGGGGCAGGGGGAGGCGTAGGCGTCGGATAGCCGGGACCGGACTCACCAAGTCCAGAGTTGAGGTCCGGAACGTCATTTGTGTGGCACGGGACGGCCGGCTTCTTTGGCGGCATACCGCCGAGCTGCGGCTGAGTCCCCTTGGGTGCCTCGCTCATGTTGGACCAGATGGTCTTGTCATCAGAGTTGGCCAGAGGGCTCGGCGGATAAGGGAAGGGGTTCGGAGCCGCGGTGAGAACGTCGCCGATGCTCGGTGCCAGACGCAGGACGGCGCCGTTGCCGGTGAAGTTCCCGCTCTCGCCGGAGAGGTTCGTCGCCGCGTAGAAGAACTCCCGGGAGTTCGGCCCGCCGGTACTGAAGTCGTCCGCGATCACCTGATCCCCGGTTGGCACGAGGAGGTTGGAGGTGCAGCGACTCAGCAAGCCGATCTGCTTCAAAGTTCCGATGCCGGACTTCGCCGCACCCGTCAGGCCTGGCATCGACTTACGCAGATCGACGATCAGGCCTCCCGCCTCCTGCTTGGACAGCAGTGGATCGGCCTGATCGAGCCAAGGATCGGCAGCCTCGATGAAAGCGGGCAGCTTCGCGATCGAAGGCTCGAAGCTCCTGGCCCAGCCCCTCAGCACCGGCAGGGTCGAGTTGAGCGCGGCCAGCGACTCCTCCGTCGCCCGCAGCGTCGGCGGGAAGAGAGCGAAGGTCTCGGTCACGTTGGCCGACTCCGCCGCGAGGGCACCGGTGAACGTGTTCCAGTTGCCGATCAGCGCCTGCAACTGCGTCGAGTCGGCGTTGAAGGAGTCGAAGGTCTTGCCCGTGGCGGCGATCAGCTTCGAGAGGTCGTCGGGATCCTCCCCCTGGAAGGCGTTCATCACCTGGGCGCCGTGCTTGCCCGCGTCCTCGCCGTAGTCGAAGGCCATGTTCAGCGCTTGACCGGCGCTCTTGCCTTGGATCTCCGGCTCGAAGCCGCGGTTCTCGGAAGGCTTCTCCGGGACGTGGGTGAGCGCGGTCCCGTAGCCGGAGAGCAGCTCCCTGAGATCGTCCCGCACCGGCTGTTTGAGCGCGGTCAGCACCTCGTCGAACTGCACGGCCGACGCAGTCCGCGTGAGTGGGATCGTGCCGTCGCCCGGCATCTCGGGAGCGCTTGGGCTGCCGGGCCGCAGGTCGAGGAAGTAGCTGCCCTCGAAGAAGATCCGGGGACGGATGCGGACGGAGGCGTCGCTGTGGATCGGAGCGGCGTCCTCGTCGACGTTGAAGCGGACGATCGTGTTGTTGCCGTCGCGGTCGGTGCCGAGGACCTCACCGACGTTGATCCCGGCGATCCGGACCGGGTTGCCGGGCTGCACGTCCATCGCGTTCGCGAACGTCGCCTCGACCGTGTAGCCGTGGCCGGTGAACGGGATGTGCTTGACGAACGCCAGGTAGAGCGCCGCAAGGGTGACGAGGATGATCAGGAAGCCGACCGTCGCGTTTGAGAGGCGCCGCCGCTGCTGATGGTGCGCGGCGCGGTACTCGGCGCGTTCTTCTTCTGAGAGGCCGGCCATCTACTTCGTCTTCCCGTCGAGTCCGATACGGACGTCCTGATCATCGGTCTCCGTCGTGGCGACTCGTTTGGGATTGCCGATTACCCGCTTCTGCATCTCATAGACCTCGTTCCCCGCAGAGCAACGCTCAGGCTGGCCGGGAGAGGCCGTGTACGGATAAGGGTTGTAATGCAGGAAGCTGAGTCGGGCGCGCCCTACACGCGGCCCGTTGGCCGTCTCCGAAGAAGGCATCCCCTCGTTGTTGGGAACTATCTCTGGCCCAAGCACAGCAAATCGTGTGTGGCCACCGTGCTGGGTGGTTGGCGAGCCGACTTTGCCGATCGATGCAGCGTTTCGGAATAGAAGGGACAAGTAGTTGCACGTCGCCTGGGCGGGCGTGAGGAAAGCAAGCGCGGGCTTGAGCTCCTCGTTGGCGTCCGTCAGCAGCGCGACCCCGTCCTTCACGCCCGGCGACTCCTGGAAGTCGTAGAGCGCCTGCGCCGTGGGCTCGAGCTGGGCGTTGAGCGGCGGCGTCTTGCGGAGGACGGGGATGCCGACCTCGAAGGCGGAGGCGAGCACCGGCGAGGCGTCGGCGAGCGCCTTCACACCCGGGCGGAGCTCGGTGAAGAACTCGGCCGAGTGCCGGAAGAACGGGCGCATCACCGGAAGCGCCCTGTTCGCCTCGTCGAGCGCGGGTGGGCTCTTGGAGATCGTCTCCTGGATGTAGGGGCGCGCCACCTCGGCGAAGGCGGCGAAGGTCGTGTTCGCGTTCGCGAACAGCTCGCCCTGGGTCTCGGCGACCGGCGCCACCGTCGCCGAGATCGCCTCCAGCGAGCGCCAGAAGCGGGCGAACCCGGTCGAGGGGGCGGCCAGATTCCTGGCAACGGGCTCAGCGACCTCGACCAGCGGACGGAGGGTGCCGAAGAGCTCGTTGATCGCGACGCCCCGGCCGGCGAGCGCGTTGCCGAAGCCGGTCAGGTTACGGCGGATGTTCTCCTGGGTCTCGGGATCGAAGGTGTTGATCACCTGATCGAGCTCGACCGTCTCGAGCGAGTTCTCGGCGGGGATGGTCGCGCCCTGCTCGAACCCGTCGTCGGAGTCGCCGGGCCGCAGCTCGAGGTACTTGAGGGCGACCGTGGAGCGCGGCCGCACCATCACCTCGGTGTCGGTCGGCAGCGGCTGGACCTGCTGGTTGAGGTCGAGCGCCGCGACCGCGACCGGGTTGCCGTCCTCATCGGTCGTCGGCTCGACTGACGCAACCCGGCCGACGCGGACGCCGCCGATCCGGACCTCGTTGCCGCGGACGAGCGTGTTGGCATCGGGCATCTCGGCGTAGACCCGGTAGGTCGGCACGAAGGGGAGGCTGTTGTTCGCGTTGTAGGCGAGGAAGACCGCGACGAGCGCGATCAGCACCGTCGTCGCGCCGACGATCACGGGACTGGTGGCGAATGAGCCGCGCCGCCGCCTCATGGCTTCACCAGGTAGTCGAGGACGTCGTTCATAGCTGCAGAGTTAGGCGCCTTGGCCTCTGGACTCTGCTCCGCGCCCTGAGCTTCGTCCGGCGAACCTCGGTCGGCGCCCTGCTCTGAGTTCGGACCATCCAGCTGCAAGGACAGCGACCGACGGGGGTCTACAGGAGCACTGAGACTCTCGGCGCCACCGCCTGGCCTCAGATCGCTTGGTAGATCCGTATCGGCCGTCCCCTCGTCGAGCGCTGCGGGCAACCGTGCATCGCACTCGAACTGATACCCGATGACGTAGTCGAAGCAGTTGTTCGGGATCAGCATCGTGCGGTTGAAGTGGCCATAGGAGTCGTATCCGTTGACCGCGGCGTTCGTGTTGTAGATCAGCTCCATGAGGTGGTCGAAGCCACCCGTTCGCCGCGTTGAGGCCAAGAAGAGGTTCAGGTTCTTGGTCGTGCTCACCCCGGAGGTCGCGAGGTCGCGCGTCGCGCGCACAATCGGGTCGGAATCCCTGAGGATCGGCCCCGACGCCTCCGCGGCGTCACCGAAGCTCGTCAGCGCGATCTCCGCCGACTTCGAGAACGGCGCCATCAGCTTCGTCGCCTTCGTGATCGGACCCGCGGCGTCGCCGAGATCGCGCGTGACCGGCAACGCCGCGTCGGAGAAGTTCTGGAACTCGGCCATCGTCGAGCGCAGCTCCCGCAGGAAGATCGGGAACTTCTGCAGCGCCTCCTCCATCTCCGGCCGGCGCTCAGCGGTTGCCTCGGCGGCGACGCCCGCATTCCGGATGAAGCCGGAGACGTCAGCTCTGCCGTCGGCGAGCACCGCGAGGATCTCGTCCGAGTCGGCGTTGAGCTTGGCCAGCTGCTTCCTCTGGTCGTAGAAGATCTCGAGAACCTCGTTGATCTGCTTCAGAGTCGGATCGGCCCGCTCGACGATCTCGGCCACGTCCTCGCCGCGAGCGGCGAAGCCGATCCCGAGCTCGTTCAGGATCAGCCTGAAGCGCTCCCCCTCCGGCTCGCGCTGGAGGTTCTGCAGCGCGTCGATATCGACGGGGGTGATGTTGTTCTCCAGCGGCACCAGGTGCTCGCCCTCTCCAGGCTCCCCGTCGGGAATCGGCTCGATCACCGGCGGCGGCTCGGAGTTGATCGTCCTCGGCTTGGTCGGCCGGCAGTCCACGTAGCGCTCGCCGATCAGCGACTGCGGCCGCAGGATGCAGCTGGCGTCCTCGCGGAAGTCCTGGAAGCCCTCGTTCTGGATCTCCAGGACGACGACCGCCTTGCCCGCCTGCTCCTCCTCTCCCGGCTCGCCGCTGACGATCTCCCCGGGTTTCGAGACCGTCACCTCGGCGATCCGGCCGACGTTCGCGCCCGCGACCCGGACGTCCTCGCCCGCGACCGCGAAGGAGCCGTTGTCGAAGACCGCGCGGACGAGGTACGTGTCGTCGCCGGGCCCGTCGTCACCGCCGGTGAGAAGCAGGAACCCCGCCACCAGGACGAAGAGGGCGATTGCTATGGCTGCGACGCGCTTCATGGTCCGGGGGGCGCCAGGGAGGGGTCGCATTCGTCGCCGCTCAGGCCACTCGACGGCCACGGCGGGTTGTAGAAGGGATTCGAGTTGTCGGGCGCAGACTCGACCACGCCTCCGGGGCAGACCGTGCTGACCCGGGTCGGACCGAAGAGGTCCCACTGCCCCGATACCGGCGCCGCCTCGAGCGTCCCCGTGCCGCCGTTGTACTCGAAGAGGTTCAAATTCGAGACCTGAGCGCGCAGGTAGTGCCCGTTGGCGTCGTAGTAGCCCATGGCCTGGCCGAGCTTCGAAAGCCCCAGGACCATCTCGGTGAAGTACGGCCTCGCAAACTCGGCGGTCGGCTGGAAGTCCTCGAGCGCCTTGACCGAGCGCGGGAAGTCCTTGGCCGCACGACCGCCGACCTTCGGGAGGATCGCGGTCAGCTCGCCGAGGTCGTTGGCGGGACCGGGCTCCGACAGGGTGCGGCGGAAGTTCTTGAAGAACGGGACCGAGTCGGCGACGACCGGCTGCGCCTTCTTCAGGAAGGGGGTCAGATCCTTGGTCGCTACCTTGGTCGTGTCGACGAGGGAGTCGAGGTCGTCGAGCGCCGCGCGCAGGTTGACGAAGGAGGTGTTCGCGGTCCGGAAGGTCGGCGGGAGGCGATCGAGGGTCTCCGCCAACCCCTGCTTCTCCGCTGCGATCGCGGTGAAGGCCTGATCGGCGTTGGTGATCGAGCTCGAGAGCTCGTCGCTCTTCTCGGCGAGCGTGGTGAACAGGCCGGCGCCGCTGACGATGAACTTCTCGAACGCGTGCTGGTCCTTGTTGATCTGGGCGAGGACCTCGTTGGTCGTGTAGAGCGCCGGATGCAGGTACTTGTAGGACTTGTTGGCGTTGGCGCCGTTGTTCTCGTAGATCTCGGCCTGGCCCTTGATGAAGTTGGCGAGCCCGTCGCGGGTCTTCGGGGTGAAGGCGTTCAGGACCTGGTCCAGGTCGACCGGCGCGCCGGTGTCCTCGCGGCCGATCGTGGCGCCGTCCGGCAATGCCGGCTCGCTGTTCATCCCGGGCGAGACCGCGATGTAGCGGTTCGCGATACCGGCCAGCGAGTACGGGCGGATCATCGCCTGCGTCCCCTCGTGAAGCTCCTGCTCGATCGAGATGTCGATCAGCGCCTGGCCGTCGTCGGTGAGCTCGATCTCGTTCACGGACCCGACGGGCTTGCCACCGATCATCACCGAGTTGCCGGTGACGAGCTGGCTGGCGTTCTCGAAGACCATCTTGTAGCGGTAGTCGTCCCCGCCCGAGAAGAGCAGGAAGAGCAGGATCACCACGACGCCGACGAGGCAGACGACGGCAGCGATACGCGCGAAGGCGCTGGTCGCTACCGCGCCAGCTTCACCCGGCCCGTCCGCCGGCGCGTTTTCAGTCCTGCGCTCCAATCGACTCCTCCGTCCAGGCGGTCCCGCGTCCCGCCCCACGACCGATGAACGGCCGTGTACATAGGCGCGAGGATTCTACATGCCTGGATGGAGAACTCAGTGTTAACCGTCGGTTGTGCCCACGGCAAGCGGCATCCGGCGGTTTTCGGCATGAGAAAGCGGATCCGGGGCCACCCGGATTCATGAACGCTTCCGTACACGAAGATCGTCCTCCACGCGTGGAAGGCGACGGTTTCCGGCTCGATCGAGCCAGGCCCTTTAGAGATATCCCATCGGGTCGACCGGCGAGCCACTCACCCGGAACTCGAAGTGCAGGTGGTCGCCGTAGCAGTGACCGGTGCAGCCGACGTAGCCGATCACGTCGCCCTGACCCACCGAGCCGGAGGTGATCGCGAAGCTCGACTGATGGGCGTAGCAGGAGGCGAGCCCGCCGCCGTGGTCGACACAGGTGAAGTTGCCGTAGCCGCCGCTCTCCGCGTCCGACTGCACGAGGGCGATCTGCCCGTCCTGGACCGCGCGGATCGGCGTCCCCGCGGGCACGGCGATGTCGATCCCGGCATGCAGCCTGCCCCAGCGCTGCCCGAAGGGGGAGACCACCGGGCCGTTGACCGGCCAGATGAAGCCGCCCGAGGCGCCGCGCACGGGCCCGGCCGGCAGGTCGCTCACGCCGCTCGCCGCGGCGAGCTGCTTGCGGATCTCGTCCTCGAGATCGCCGACGTCGCCCTCGAGCTCGTGGACGTGTCCTGAGACGCGCTTCCAAGCGTTCTTGCTCCGCTGCCGCGCCGTCTCCAGCTGCGCCTCGCGTGCTTCGAGCTCCATCCGGGTGCGCTCCAGCTCGGCCTTCTTGGCGGCGATCGAGTCGCGGGTGCTGCGAACTCGCTCGACGGTCGCCTCGGCATCGTTGCGCAGATCGCGCACCTTGACGACGAGGTCGGCGTTCTCGCTCTGGATCCGTTGCAGGTACTCGTAGCGGCCGAGCACGTCGTCCATGCCGTCGGAGTCGAGGACGATCGAGACGGCGCTCGGCTCGTCCGCCTTGTAGATGTCGACCAGGCGCTCCTTCAGGGCCGCGATCGTGCGGCGCAGGCGCTCGCGGATGATCTTCAGGTTGTGCCGCTCCTCGTCGAGGCGAGCCTCGGCTTCGTCGAGCTCCGCCTGGACGGCCGCCTCGCGGTTGCGCAGGGCGGCGACCTGCCCGGTCAGATCGTCGATCTTGTCGTTGAAGCGGTCGATCTCGCTGCTCAGCAGGCCCTTCTTGTCCTTGGCATGCTCGAGCTCGGCCTGCTTGCCCTCGAGCTTCTCCTGCAGGCTTGCGGGCGCGCTGACCGCCCCCAGCCCACCGACCGCGACTGCGAGGAGCAGCGCTGTGAGCAGCACGAGGCCCGGCCGGCGGCCGGCCTGACGGCCATCGCTTTGGAGGGGAGACGTCGACACGAAAGGGAATGCCCCCGGGGGTCCAGTCACCGGCAGGCGCGCGCCAGAGTAGCAGCGGAAACCCTATTTGTGAGCGTTTCCTAACAAAATTCACATAACCTGCAACGGGCTTTGCACTACGAATATGCCGACGGAATGCTCCGCCAGGCGTCCGCTTCCGCCGGTTGCCAGCGAACCGGAAGGCAGGGGCGAAACCGCCGAGTCGCCCGGGAAGAGGGGGGTGCCGGACGTGGCAGGGGCTACGCGGGGGCGAGCTCCGGTTCGGGATCCGGGTCGGCATCGCCGGATTCCTTCTCGGCGACCTCCACCGCGTGCTGGGCCTCCTGCAGGCGCTCGCGGTACTCGGCTGCCTGCATCCTCGAGATGACGAGGCGCTGGACCTGGGCGGTGCCCTCGAAGAGCTGGTAGATCTTGGCGTCTCGGAACCACTTCTCCAGCGGCGTCTGCTGGGCAAAGGGGCCGACCAGGTCGATCAGCCTCGTCGTCGCCCACATCGTCACGTCGCCGCCCTTCAGCTTCGACATCGAGCCTTGCCCGCCCGAGAGCGGCACCCCGTTGCGGCCCATCCACGACGCTCGCTGCACGAGCAGCCGCGCCGCCTCGATCTCCGTCGCCACGTCCGCCAGCACCTGCTGGACGTGCTGGCGCTCCAGGGCGGGGCGTCCGGCGGTCGAGCTCTCGTCGAGCATCAGCTCGATCGGGTGGTCGATGACGCCGTCGCCGAGCAGGTACTCCAGGGTCCACTCGTACGCCGCCTGCGCGATGCCCAGGGCGGAAGCACCGACGATCGGCCTGGTCAGCTCGAAGGTCGCGAGCGCGTTCGACGCTCTGCCCGTGCTCACGCCCGCCCGCGCCCGCTCGAGCTTCTTCTCCAGCTTCTCCATACCGCCCAGCAGGTAGTCGACGGGGATCCGGCACTCCTCGAAGATCAGCTCGGTGGTCTGCGAGGCGCGGATGCCGAGCTTCGACTCCTTCTTGCCCATCGACAGCCCGGGCGTCCCCTTCGGCACGACGAACGACGCCTGGCCGCGGTGGCCGAGATCGGGGTCGACGGTCGCGACGACGACCGTGACGTCGGCGATCCCGCCGTTGGTGATGAAGACCTTGGTCCCGTTCAGCACCCACTCGTCCCCGTCGAGGCGAGCGGTGGTCCGCAAGCCCTTGACGTCGGAGCCGGCGGTCGGCTCGGTCACCGCGTAGGCGCCGATCTTGAGCTCCTCGCTGCCCGCTCCCAGCGCCTCGGGAACCCAGCGCATGATCTGCTCAGGCGTGCCCGAGGAGGCGATGCCCGCCGCCGCCAGGCCGGAGCCGGAGATCGCCAGCGCGATGCCCGCGCAACCCCAGTGCATCTCCTCCGCGTAGATGATCCCGAGCTGGCCGTCCGCGTCGGAGGCCTGGTACTGGATCGGGTCGAGGCCGCTCATCCCCTGCCGGCGCGCCTCCTTCATCACTTCCCACGGCACGCTCTCGTCGGCGTCGTGAAGCGGCGCCGCCGGCCGGATCACGTCGCGCGCGAAGTCGCGGCAGCGCTGCTTGTAGGCGAGTTGCTCGTCGTTCAGTGCGAAGTTCATGCCTGTCCCGTCCTCCGTGGTTCGGCCGTGTTGCTCGATCACGCCGCATGCCTCCCGAGCAGCGACGCCTGACCGATTGACTGGTCAGTCAACCAGTTTAGTGACGACCTGCAACGCCCGCGTCAACCGCGTGCGCAAGACTCCGCGACCCGATGCCGCGCATCCCCACCCCCCTTCCACCATCGCTGTGGTCGGACGGCGCTCGGCGCGTCGCCGCCGTGATCGCGATGCTCGCCGTCGCCGCGATCGGCTTCGGCGCCGGCTACCTGGTCTTCGGCAACGAGGACGAGGGGCAAGCGCCGACACCGACCGTGATCGGGACTCCCCCTTCCGGGGACGGCGACGACGGGGACGCCGCCTACGCGATCGGCGGCACCCGCAACACGACGCGCTTCGCGGGAACCGACGCCGCCGCGACCGCGGCGGCGATCACGCACGCGACCCATCCCGGAGAAGCCGACCGTCCGCAGGCCGTGGTCGTCGCCCCCTCGGACTCCTGGCAGCTCGCGCTGGCGGCCTCGCCGCTCGTGGCGGAGCCGGTGGGCGCCCCGATCCTGCTCGGCTCCGCCGACGGGCTGCCCGCCGCGACCACCAGCGAGATCGAACGGCTGCGGCCGAGCGGGCTCGACTCCGACGACGGCACCGAGGCGATCGCGATCGGCGGGGTCGAGGTCGGCGAGGAGCTGAAGGCCCGCGAGGTCGACGGTGAGGATCCAGCCGAGGTAGCTGCCTCCCTCGACGAGGCCCGGGCCGAGATCACCGGTGAGCGGCACCCCGAGCATCTGCTGGTGGTCAGCTCCGAGGAGCCGGGATACGCGATGCCCGCGGCCGCCTGGGCCGCTCACTCCGGGGATCCTGTCCTCTTCACCACCGCCGAGGAGCTGCCGCAGGCGACCGCCGACGTGATCGAGCGCCATCCCAAGGCCCCCGTCTACGTCCTCGGGCCCGAGGCCGCGATCTCCAAGCCCGTGCTCGAGAAGCTGAAGAAGGTCGCCTCCTCGGTGAGCCGGATCTCCGCGGAGGAGCCGATCGAGAACGCGATCGCCTTCGCCCGCTACGCCGACGGAAGCTTCGGATGGGACATCAACGATCCCGGACACGGCTTCGCGATCGCTTCCGTCGAGGAGCCGATCTCCGCCGCGATCGCCGCACCGCTCGCGGTCTCCGGGAAGCCCGGACCGCTTCTCGTCACCACCGATTCGCAGACCGTCCCGGCGGCGTTGCAGAGCTTCCTCGCCGACACCCAGCCCGGCTTCGCCGACGAGCCCACCCGGGCGATCTACAACCACGTCTGGCTGATCGGCGGTCCGGCGGTGATCTCAGACGGCTTCCAGGAGCAGGTCGACGTGCTCACCAACCTGGTCCCGATCGACGATCCCGCCGATACCGAGGACAGCGATCGTCGTAAGAAGGGCGGGCGCTCGGCCGGCGCTCGCGACTGAGCGGGAGATAGGCTTCCGGGCCGATGAGCGAAGCGGAGCGATCGGAACTACTGCAGCCGGGGCGGCGGGTGACCGTCGACGACATCCGCGCGCTCGCAGGGCCTTCCACCCCCCACTTCGCCCTGCAGATCCGCAACCGGATCTCGAAGCTGATCGAGAGCCTCCCGGAGGAGGATCCAGCGTCCGTCGAAGGCCGCCGGCAGATCTCGCGGCTCAACGACCTGGCCCAACACACCGGCGACCCACGCCACTGACCCACGCCGCTGGGGCCGCCGGTTCGGTGTCATCGCCCGGCTCATGACCTCCTGGTCACTACGCCGGGCTCTTCCTGGATCCGGCGGCCCCAGCGGCGTGGGTTCGGTGTCATCGTCCGGCTCATGACCTGCTGACTGATTGACTGATCAGTCGGCGGTCTGTGGCACACTCCGCCGCCGCAGCCGCAGTTCGTGTCCCGCAGCCCTCTCACATTCCCGGCGAAGCGCAGCCTCAAATGGGTCGTCCTGGCGGCCTGGCTGCTGATCGTCTTCGCCATCGGTGCCGCCGGGCTCCCCGAGAAGTTCGAGGACGCGCAGGACAACGAGTCGGCCTCGTTCCTGCCGGCCGACGCCGAATCGACCAAGGCCCTCGCCGCCGCCGAGGAGATCCAGGGCGGCGAGCTGGCGCCGCTCGTGATCGTCTACCAGCGACCCAGTGGGCTGACGGAGCGGGATCTCGAGCGCATCGAGACCGATCGCCGGGCCCTCAACGCCGACCCCGCGACGGACTCGATCAGCCGCTACACCAAGCCGGTCGTCTCGGCGGACGAGACGACCGCCACGATCCAGGCGAACATCTCCGCCAACGGGGAGACCGAGACGATCCTGGATCCCGTCGCGCAGGCGCGGGAGCAGACCGAGAAGACCGCCGAGGCGGGAGTCGAGACGGCCGTCAGCGGCGGCGCCGGGCTCTCGGCTGACGCGATCGAGGTCTTCGAGTCGATCAACACCACCCTGCTGGCGGCAACGGCCGGGATCGTCTTCCTGCTCCTGCTGATCGTCTACCGCAGCCCGATCTTCTGGTTCTTCCCGCTGTTCGCCGTCGGCATCGCCGAGGTCGTCACGCGCGGCGTCGGCTTCGGGCTGACCGAGATCGGCGTGACCGTCAACGGCCAGTCGGCCGGGATCCTTCCCGTGCTCGTCTTCGGCGCGGGCACCGACTACGCCCTGCTGCTCGTCGCCCGCTACCGGGAGGAGCTCCGCCACCGCGAGGACAAGCACGTCGCGATGGCGGAGGCGTTGCGCCGGGCGGGGCCGGCGATCGTCGCCTCGGGGCTGACGGTGATCGCGGCGCTGCTCTGCCTGACGCTTGCCGAGGTCGAGGGCACCGCGGGCCTCGGGCCCGTCGGGGCGGCGGGAATCGCCGTGGCGATGGTCTCGATGCTCACCGTCCTGCCGGCGATCCTGGTGATCGCCGGACGCTGGGCGTTCTGGCCGTTCATCCCGCACCTGGGCGACGAGGCCGCCGACGAGACTCACGGCGCCTGGCGGCGCGTCGGGGAGTGGATCGCCAAGCGTCCCCGGCGGGTCTGGATCGGGGCCATCGCCGTGCTCGCGGTGATGTCGCTGGGCTGGCTCAACCTCGACACCGACCTGACCCAGACCGACAGCTTCCGTGACGACGTCGAGTCGGTTCGCGGCCAGGAGATGATCGCGAGCGCGTTCGCCGACGGCGCCGGGTCGCCAACCGAGGTCATCGTTCCCGATCAGACCAAGGTCGAAGCGGTCGGTGAGGCGCTGATCGAGCTACCGGAGGTCGAGAGCGTCGAGCCCGCCGGATCGGGCGAGCCGGGAACGCTGCTGCTCGCGACCCTGACGCTGCCCGCCTACTCGACCGAGGCCTACGCGTTCGTCGACGAGATCCGCGACACCGCCAAGGGCGCCGGCGGCGAGGAGGTACTGGTCGGCGGACCGAGCGCGATCGAGGCGGACCTCCGTGAAGCTGCAGCGCGGGACTCGCTGGTGATCCCGCCGATCGCGCTCACCGTCGTCCTGCTGATCCTGATCGTGCTGCTGCGGGCGCTCGTCGCCCCGCTCGTCCTGATCGCGACCGTGATCCTCTCGTTCGCGGCGGCACTCGGAGTCGGCTACGTGGTCTTCGACGTGATCTTCGGGTTCGCCGGAAGCGACCCGTCGCTGCCGCTGTTCGCGTTCATATTCCTGGTCGCGCTCGGCGTCGACTACAACATCTTCCTGATGGCGCGCGTCCGCGAGGAGACGCAGCGAAGTGGACCGCGCGAGGGCGTACTGCGCGGTCTGGCGGTCACCGGGGCGGTGATCACCTCGGCGGGCATCGTGCTCGCCGGCACGTTCTCGACCCTCGCGGTCCTGCCGCTGGTCTTCCTGACCGAAGTGGGATTCGTGGTCGCGTTCGGTGTCCTCCTGGACACGTTCCTCGTCCGCTCGATCCTCGTCCCCGCCCTGGCGCTGGACCTCGACCGCCGTACCTGGTGGCCGTCAGCGCTGTCGCGGGGGCGTGATGAGGCGGAGTAGCTCGAAGTCAACACACACCCAACGGAGGGGCAAGAACCCATGAACGGGCAGACGTACAGACGACCCGCCATCGCGGGAAGCGGGGCGATCGCGGCCGGACTGGCGACGACCGCCACCGTCGCAGGCGAAGCGGTGCTACTCGCCCGCAGCGAGGCTTCGGCCGAGCGCGCTCGGAAGACCGTGAGCAAGCTCAGCGAGAAGCTGGAGGGGTCCGATCCCTCCCGGCTGACCATCACCACCGACCCGGCGGATCTCACCGGCTGCGACGTGATCGTCGAGGCGATCGTCGAGGATCTCGAGACCAAGGTGGAGCTGCTCACCGCGATCGCCGCCGCCCACCCGGAGGCCGACCTGGCGACGACCACCTCCTCGCTCTACGTGACCGAGATAGCGGAGAAGTCAGGGGTCGCCGACCGCTTCTACGGGCTGCACGTGTTCAACCCGGTGACGCGGATGGAGCTGATCGAGCTCGTCCTCCCCGAGAGCCTCGCCGACGGCGTCGCCGACCGGGCGCGAGCCTTCTGCGAAGCGCTCGGCAAGTACGCGGTCGAGGTGCCCGACACGGCCGGCTTCGTCGTCAACCGCCTGCTCTTCCCCTACCTCTTCGATGCCGTCCGCGTCGCCGATGAGCTGGGTCTGGAGCCGGCCGAGGTCGACGCCTGCATGAGCAAGGGCGCGGGCCAGCCCATGGGCCCGCTGGCGTTGCTCGACTTCATCGGCCTGGACGTCTCGAAGGCGATCGGGGATCGCCTCTACGCGGCGAGCAGCGAGGCGGGGCACGCGCCTCCCGAGCAGCTCGTCGCCCTCGTCGAGGCGGGCAAGCTCGGGCGCAAGAGCGGCGCGGGCTTCTACGACTACTCGGCCTGAACGTTCCCCCCGCGTGACGAACCTGAACCGGGCCTGCCCCGGTTCAGGTTCCGTTCACTTTCGTCACATCCACCGGCTGAACGTCAGCCGGCCCCTGGCCCTCTCAGGTTCCGTTCACTTTCGTCACATCCACGGGCTGAACGTCAGCCCGGGCCTGCCCCGGTTCAGGTTCCGTTCACCTTCGTCACATCCACCGGCTGAACGTCAGCCCGGGCCTGCCCCGGTTCAGGTTCCGTTCGCTTTCGTCACATCCACCGGCTGAACGTCAGCCGGCCCCTGGCCCTCTCAGGTTCC
>CAZXKG010000010.1:0-13568 GCA_964641695.1 uncultured Conexibacter sp. | reverse complement strand
TTCAGGTTCCGTTCACCTTCGTCACATCCACCGGCTGAACGTCAGCCCGGGCCTGGCCCTTTCAGGTTCCGTTCGCTTTCGTCACATCCACGGGCTGAACGTCAGCCGGCCCCTGACCCTCTCAGGTTCCTCGCGCCGACGAAGGCGATCAGCCGGCGTCCGGCTCGCGGCGATCAGCCGGCGTCCGGCTCGGGCGTCGACTCGAGATGGATCCGAACGGCGACGATCCGGTTGTCGCGGACCGACTCGACCCTGATCTTGTAGCGGCCGGTGAGCATCGAGTCGCCGCGCTTGGGCAGGCGCCCGAGCTCGTTGAAGACGTAGCCGCCCACCGAGTTGTAGGCGTCGGTGTCGACGGGGAGCTTGATCCCCTCGTCCTCGAGATCGCCGAGCGAGACGTGCCCGCGGACGTACCAGTCGCCGTCGGCGAGCTTGCGCACCTCGTCGCCGCGTGGGTCGGTCTCGTCCTCGATCTCTCCGACCACCTCCTCGAGGATGTCCTCGACGGTGACGATGCCGGCGGTCCGCCCGTACTCGTCGACGACGATGCCGATCGAGCTGCGCTGGCGCTGAAGCTCGGCGAGCAGGTCGTCGAGGGGCTTGGTCTCGGGGACGATCGGGGCATCGCGGATCGTCGACTCGATCGAGGCGTCGGCGCCGGCGCTCATGTAGAGGCGGACGAGGGAGTTGTTGTGGACGATGCCCTTGACCTTGTCGGGGTTGTCGTCGACGACCGCGACGAGGCGGGTGTGGCCGGAGGTCACGCAACGGCGGAGCGCGTCCTCGACCGTGTCCGCGGCGTCGACCGTGACGACCGCCGGGATCGGCGTCATCACCTCGCGCGCCTCCTGCTCGTGCAGGTGGAAGACGCCGCCGAGCATCCCCGCCTCGCTCGCCTCCAGGCCGCCCCTCTCGTATCCGCGGCTGATCAGCACGCGCAGCTCCTCCGGAGAGGTCTCGTCCTCACCGCCGAGTGGGATCCGCAGCACCTTCTCGACGAGCCAGCGTGCCGGCGGGTTGGTCAAGGCGATCAGCGGGGTGAAGGCCGTGCGGAAGAACTGCATCGAGCGGCCTATCCGCATCAGCAGGGACTCGGCGCGGGCGATGCCGATCATCTTCGGCCCCTGCTCCCCGAGGATCACGTGCAGGAGCGTGACGATGATGTAGGCGATCACCAGCGAGATCGCCAGCGAAGCCGCGTGGCCGAGCCAGCCCCCGATCAGGGGCTCGAGCAGCGAGGCGATCGCGGGTTCGCCGAGGAAGCCGATCGCCAGCGACGCGAGGGTGATCCCGACCTGCGAGGTGGCGACGAACTCGTCGACGTGATCGAGCTGGTCGAGGGCGATCCGCGCCTTCTTGTCGCCGTCGTCAGCGAGCTGCTGAAGACGCGACGGGCGCGAGCGGACGATGGCGAACTCGGCCGCCACGAAGTACCCGTTGACGAGCACGAGGAGGAAGACGAGGAGAAGGAGAAGGAGATCGGTCATCGACTCTTCTCACCCCGGCGGGCGATTTCATGCCCCCCCTCGGGCGTGTACTCGCCTCCGGAGCTCCCGAGCGGGTCGGCCGCCCGAGGCGGCGAGGTGGAGCCGGCTCGCGGGCGAGCCCGGCTGCCGGTACTTCGAGGTGGATCGTCGTCAATCACTGGGCGACGGCGGAAGGCTACCAGCGCGACGCCGCGACTTCGGCCCAACTCTGGGACGGGTCGCGCGATCGTGGCCGCAGCAGCGCACCGAATCGCGCGAACGTCTTCAGATGAGCCCTGGGGTGGGCTACGGTGATCCGATGGATCAGAGCCGGGCCCCCTACCTCGAGGCGCTTGTCGAGTACGCGGCCGGCGACCCGGGGCGCTTTCACATCCCCGGGCACAAGGGCGGGATGGGGGCCGACCCGGGGATGGTCGAGGCGTTCGGGGAGCGGGCGCTGCAGATGGACATCCCGGCGGGGATCGACGGGATCGACATCGGTCCAGACCCTGACGCGACGCCCTTCCAGCAGGCGCAACGGCTCGCCGCCGAGGCCTGGGGCGCGGAGCGGAGCTGGTTCCTGCTCAACGGCGCCTCGCAGGGGAACCACGCGATCTCGCTGGCGCTCGCGCACGTCGGGCAGGAGATCGTCGTCCAGCGCAACGTCCACTCCTCGGTGATCGACGCGATGGTGATGAGCGGGCTCGAGCCGCACTTCGTCTCCCCCGTGCTCGACGAGGACCTCGGCGTCGCCCATTGCCTGACGCCCGAGACGCTCGCCGCCGCCCTCGACGCAAACCCCGAAGCAGTCGCCGCGATCGCCGTCTCCCCCACCTACTTCGGGGCCGTCGCCGACGTGGCGGGCCTGGCGGAGGTCGCGCATGCCCGCGACGTGCCGCTGATCGTCGACGAGGCGTGGGGCGCCCACCTGGCCTTCTCCGACGAGCTCCCCGACCACGCGCTCGCCTGCGGCGCCGACATCGTCCTCAACTCCGTCCACAAGCTCGCCGGCAGCATCACCCAGTCGGCGATCCTCCACCTCGGATCGAGCCGCTACATCGACCCGCTGCTCGTCGACCGGGCGGTGACGATGGTCGAGTCGACCAGCCCGAACGCCCTGCTCGCGGGCTCGCTCGACGCGGCCCGGCGCCACAACGCGACCCGCGGCACCGAGCTGCTGGCGGAGACGATCGCCTCCCTCCGGGAGCTGCACGTGAAGGTGGCCGAGATCCCCGGCCTCGGCGTGCTCGACGAGTCGCTCGCGGACGCACCGAGCGTCCACGCCTGGGATCCGCTGCGGGTCTCGATCGACGTGCGCGGGACCGCGGCGACCGGGAACGAGATCGCCCGGATCCTCCGCGAGGAGCACAACTGCTGGGTCGAGCTCTACTCGGAGAACGTGATCGTCGCCGTGTTCGGGATCGGCGAGCACGTCGCCTCGACCGGCGCCCGCCTGCTCGGGGCGCTGCGCGCGGCCGCCGAGAAGGTGGGGCCGTCGCGGGGCGAGCGCCCGCCGTTCGCCCCGCCGCCACCGTGGAGCGACCCGGTGATCACCCCGCGGGAGGCGTTCCTGGGCTCGCAGGAGGTGGTGCCGTTCGACGAGGCCGAAGGCCGGATCGCGGCGGAGTCCCTGGCCGCCTACCCGCCGGGCGTGCCGAACGTGCTCCCCGGAGAGCGGCTGAGCCGGGGGACGCTCGCCTTCATCAGCGACTCCCTCGCCCACGGCGGGCAGGTTCGCGGAGCCTCGGACCGCACCCTGAGCACGATCAGGGTCGTCAAGGAGTGAAGGCATGACCGACGCGGAGACGCCCAATCCCGAGATCGAGTCCCGCCCCTGGGGCGTCGACTCCGAGTACGGCCGCCTGCTCGACGTCCTCGTCTGCCCACCCGACAACTTCCGCTGGCTGCCGACGAGCGCGATCTCGAAGGCGACCCTGGCGAGCGATCGCTCCTTCTCGGCGGCGGAGGCGATCGCCCAGCACGTCGAGATGGTCTCCGCCTACGAGGCCGCCGGGGTGCGCGTCCACTTCCTCGAACCCGACCCCGCCCTGCCCTACCAGGTGTTCGCGCGCGACTCGAGCGTCGCGACGCCGGAGGGTCCGATCGTGACCCAGCTCCACCAGCCCTGGCGGCGCGGCGAGTACGCGCCGGTGATCCGCTTCTACGAGCGGGCCGGGATCCCGATCCACGAGATGATCACCGCGGCGGCGCTGGAGGGCGGCGACGTGGTCATCGTCGAGCCGGGGCGGATGGTGATCGGCAACGGCGAGGAGCGGACCGAGGCGGCGGCGGCGCGGCAGCTCGCGGGCTGGATGGAGGAGCTCGGCTGGGAGGTGCGGATCGAGATGATCCCAAGCCAGTTCGTCCACATCGACGTGCTGCTCTCGATCCTCGCGCCGAAGCTCGCCGCCGTCTGCACCGAGATCGCCGGGGGCGGCCTCGTCCGCTGGCTCGGTGACGCGGGCTTCGAGATCCTCGACGTGCCGCTCTCGGAGGCGTTCGCGCTCGGGGTCAACGCGATCTCGCTCGGGCACGACCGGGCGCTCTCGGCGAAGCTCTCCAGCTCGCTCAACGAGCAGCTCCGCGCCCGCGGGTTCGAGGTCTTCGACCCCGACCTGTCGATGTTCACGCTCGGAGGCGGCGGCGCCCATTGCCTCGCCCAGGCGCTGCGCCGGGAGCGCGTCGCTTGAGCGACGGCTCCGCGCCGGCGATCGACGGCGAGAGGGTGCTCGCCGATCTGCGCCGGCTGGCCGCCGAGACGTCCACCGAGGGCGGCGCTCAGCGACTCTGCTGGGGCGCGGAGTGGCGGCGAGCGCGCCTGCTGCTGCGCGAGTCGCTGGCGGAGATCGGCGTCGCCGACATCGAGGTCGACGAGGCGGGGAACCTCTGGGCCCGCCTGCCGGGGGCCGATCGCGAGCTGCCCGCGCTCGGGGTCGGCTCGCACCTCGACTCGGTTCCCGACGGCGGCTGGCTCGACGGCGCCCTCGGCGTGATGACGGGGCTGGGCCTGCTGCGCGCTTGGGTCGAGAGCCGGAAGACGCCGCCTCGCGACATCGTCCTGATCGACTTCGCCGACGAGGAGGGAGCGCGCTTCGGCCGGAGCCTGTTCGGGAGCGGAGCGCTCGCCGGCTCCTTCGACCCGGCCGAGCTGAGCGATGCCATCGACGCCGAGGGGTTGCTGGCGGCCGACGTCCTGGCGGAGAACGGCGTCGATCTCGCGAGGACGGCGGACGCCGCCACCCGCCTCCAATCGCTCGGGACCTGGCTCGAGCTCCACATCGAGCAGGGACCGGTCCTCGAACGGGACGGCGTCTCCTGTGCCGCCGTGTCCGGGTGCGCCGGGGTGGAGAGGCACCGGCTGCGGTTCACGGGCCAGGCCGCTCACGCGGGCACGACCCCGATGCCCATGCGCAGGGACGCGGGCCTCGCTGCGGCGGAGATGGCGCTTGCGATCGAGCGGATCGCACGGGAGGCGGGCGGCGTCGGCACCTGCGGGAGCGTCGACCTGCGGCCCGGAGTCGTCACCGCCGTCGCGGGCGAGGCGACGCTCGGGGTGGATCTCCGCCATCCCGAGCGCGAGGCGCTCGCGGAGATGTGGGCGCGGACCCGGGAGTCGGCGCGGAGCGCCGCGGCCGACCGCGGATGCGCCGTCGCGCATGAGGCGATCTGGGCGATCGAGCCGGTCCCCTTCGATCCAGACCTGGTCGCCCTCGCCGAGGGCTGTTGCGAGTCCGCCGGGGGCAGCGCCGACGCGATCCCGAGCGGAGCGCTCCACGACGCGGCCGAGCTCGAGCGCCGCATTCCCGCGGCGATGATCTTCGTCCCCTCCATCGGTGGGCTCAGCCACGCGCCACAGGAGGACACCGATCCCGGCCATCTGATCGCTGGGATATCTGCCTATAGCCGTATGGCAGCCGCCGCGTTATAAGGATGGCGGCACGTACAGCGACGGGAAGGCCAGGGAGTGGAGGCTGCGGCGGTGACGCCCGAGGAGGGCGGGAGCGAGGGAGTCCAGGTCGGGTCCAAGGGCCTGAAGAAGGACTCGATCGGGTTCTGGGACGGCCTCGCGATCGGGCTGGATTCGACCGCCCCCGCCTACAGCCTCGCGGCGGTGATCGGCTCGATCACCGTGATCGCCGGCGTCCAGGCCCCGGCGGTCCTGCTCGTCTCGTTCATCCCGATGTTCTTCATCGCGGGCGCCTTCTACTACCTGAACAAGGTCGACCAGGACTGCGGCACCACCTTCTCGTGGGTGACGCGGGCGATGGGGCCGTGGTGGGGCTGGATCGGCGGCTGGGCCATCTTCACGACCGGGATCCTCGTCGTCGGTTCGCTGGCGGACGTCGCCGCCTACTACATCTTCGACCTCTTCTCGCTCGACGGCCTGCGCGACTCGCGGGTGGCGGTGGTCACGTTCGCGGTCGGGATCGTCGCCGTCATGACCACGATCTGCGTGATCGGCACCGAGCTCTCGGCGAAGGTGCAGCGGGTGCTGGCGCTCTCGCAAGTCGGCGCGCTGCTGCTCTTCATCGTCGTCGCCGCCTGGGAGCTGATCTTCGGCGACGCCGGTCCGCAGTCGATCGATCCGTCGCTTTCCTGGCTCAACCCGTTCGAGATCGAGAACTTCTCCGAGGTCCTGATCCCCGGCGCCCTGCTCGGGGTCTTCATCTACTGGGGATGGGAGAGCGCCGTCAACCTGACCGAGGAGTCGGAGAACAGCTCGCGGGCGCCGGGACTCGCGGGCATCGTCAGCACGGTGACGCTGCTCGGCACCTACGTCGGCGTCGCGATCTGCCTGATCGCGTACGCGGGCCTGGACAAGATCGAGCGTTTCGACGACGACGCCGGGGTTCTCGGCGCGGTGGCCGAGGACGTGCTCGGGCCGATCTCGTTCCTGGTCGTGATCTCGATCGTCGTCTCCGGCATCGCCTCGACCCAGACGACGATCCTTCCCGCCTCGCGGACGTCGCTGTCGATGGCGGTAGCGGGCGCGTTCCCGAAGCGCTTCTCGGCCGTCCATCCTCGCTTCTACACGCCGGCGTTCGGGACGATCCTGATCGGCGTGGTCGCTACCGCCTGGTACGTCGGGGCGAGCATCGTCAGCGACAACTTCCTCTTCGACTCGCTCTCGGCGCTGTCGCTGATGATCGCCTTCTACTACGCGCTCACCGGGATCGCCTGCGCGATCTACTACCGGCGGGAGCTGCTGCGCTCGGTCAAGAACCTCGTCTTCATCGGGATCGCCCCCCTAGTCGGCGCGTTGATGCTCCTCTACCTCCTCTACGAGTCGGTGGCCCAGCTCTCCGACCCTGCGACCTCCTACTCGGGGACGTCGGTCCTGGGAGTGGGGGTGCCGCTGGCGATCGCCCTCTTCTTCTTCGCTCTCGGGCTCGTGCTGATGGTCGTCTGGCGATTCGCGGGCGGTGAGGAGTTCTTCCGCAGGAAGGGCCTGGAGGCCGTGCCCCGTGAGATCGCCGAGCACGGCGGGACCGTCGAGGCGATCGGCCTGAGCGAGGACGAAGCGGACGCGGCGGGTACTGTGAGCGAATGAGCGACTCGAGTCTCGACACCGAGAACTGGCGCAAGCTGGCCGTCCTGGATCTGACGATCGACTCCTACGAGCTGAGCGGCCACGATCGCAGCTACGGCGACTTCGTCCGGCCCTCCACGCTGATCCACCTGCGCGGGGGCGGGCAGGAGGGGATCGGCGAGGACGTCGTCTACGACGTCCTCGACCACGTCAGCCACCGCGACGCCGGACCTTCGCTCGACCTCGGCGGCAAGCGGACGCTCGGCGAGTTCTGCGAGCTCCTCGGCGAGCTCGATCTGTTCGGAGGCATCGAGCCGGGAATGCCCGCCTCGCTGCACTACCGCCGCTGGGCGTATGAGAGCGCCGCGCTCGACCTCGCGCTGCGGCAGGCCGGCGTACCGCTGCACGAGGCGCTCGGCATCGATCCGAAGCCGCTCAACTTCGTCTGCTCCACCCGGCTGACGAGCTTCGACGGCGAGGGACCATCCTCCACCGAGGCCCTGCGCAAGCGCCTCGCGAAGTACCCCGACCTGGCGTTCAAGCTCGACCCCGAGAACGACTGGACGCCGGAGCTGATCGCCGAGATCTCCTCGCTCGCACCCGTTCGCGTGGCGGACCTCAAGGGCCACTACCGCGGGACCCCCGTCGACGTCGAGACCGACCCCGTGCTCTACGGCCAGGTGATCGAGGCCTTCCCCGAGGCCTACCTCGAGGACCCCGACGTCAACGAGGAGACCAGGCCGTTGCTGGAGCCGGTCGCCGACCGCGTGACCTGGGACGCGCCGCTGCACTCGCTCGCCGACATCACCGGCCTGGAGTGGAAGCCGAAGGCGATCAACTCCAAGCCCTCGCGGTTCGGCTCGCTGCAGGAGATCCTCGCGATCTACGAGCACTGCCGCCGCGAGGGAATCGCGATCTACGGCGGCGGGCAAGGAGAGGTCGAGCTCGGCCGCGGGCAGATCCAGTACCTCGCGTCGCTCTTCCACCCGGACACTCCCAACGACACGGCGCCGAGCGGCTACAACGACCCGGCGGTCCCCTCGGGACTGCCGACCTCGCCGATGGATCCGGTCCCCTCGGAGGCCGGCTTCCACTGGGGCTGAACCGGCCTCGGACAGCTCTTCGGAGTTCGGGATCCCGAACTCCGAGTTCGGCCGACCGAAGTCGGAGATTGGTCTACCTTCGAACGACAAACGCCGCCCGAAGGAGAGACCATGAGCCAGTTCGCCGACGAGCTCCACGAGCAGGTTGCTCACGAGTTCGCCGCCCATCAGCAGTACGTCGCGATCGCCGTCTACTACGACTCCGAGACGCTTCCCCGCCTCGCCCAGTTCTTCTACCGCCAGGCGCTCGAGGAGCGCAACCACGCGATGATGATCACCCAGTACCTGCTCGACGCGGATCTCGACGTGGCCACGCCGGGGGTCGAGCAGCCCAAGTCCGACTTCGCCGACATCGTCGCGCCGGTCGAGCTGGCGCTCGCCCAGGAGAAGCGCGTGACCAAGCAGATCAGCCACCTGGCCTCGGTCGCCCGCGTCGACGGCGACTACCAGGGCGAGCAGTTCATGCAGTGGTTCATCAAGGAGCAGGTCGAGGAGGTCGCGACCATGTCCGACCTGCTGACCGTCGTCCGTCGATCGAAGGAGAACCCGCTGCTCGCCGAGGAGTACCTGGCCCGCGAGCAGCTCGGCGAGGAGAGCGACGACCCGACCGCGCCGACGGCGGCGGGTGGCGCGATCTGAGCCGGGACGGCGAGAGGGGACCGGCGTCATGTGCCCATCGGCACACATGACGGTGGAATCCGCTACGGTTCCGCATCTCGTTGCGTGACGGCCCTCACGTATCCACCGGACTCGCAGTTCGGCCAGGAGTTTGAGAGGGCAGGACATCGCTCTCGGGATGAGGAGGAGGAGTTCAAAACGGCATCCGCGGCGCGGATGCCGTTTTGGTTGACGGGACCGTCCACGTGCACGTCCCGCCTATCGTTCGGCGTATGAGCGAGCGAACCGATCTGGGCGAGGCGCCGGCGAGCTCCTTCTACGAGCCGGCCGGCGACGACGTCTTCGCGCCGACGATCGCGACCGCCGGCCCCTGGAGCGCCGAAGCACAGCACGGCGGCCCACCCTCGGCGCTGCTCACCCGCGCGATCGAGGCCGTCCCGGGAGGCGAGGGTCGGCGGCTCGCCCGGATGTCGGTGGACATCCTCGGCTCGGTCCCGGTCGAGCCACTCGAGATCGAAGCCCGCGTGATCCGGCCGGGCCGCTCGGTCGAGCTGGTGGAGGCGGTGGCCGCAGTCGCGGGCAGGCCGATGCTCGTCGCGAGAGGATGGCGCTACAACCTCGCCCCTGACAGCGTGCCGCCGACCGTTCCGCCCGAGGCAGGCGGGGCGGCGAGCACATGGACGCCGCCGGAGACACTGCTGCCGCCCGGCGGGCGCAGCCAGATCCCGGGGATGTTCGCCGACGGCTACATCGCCGCGATCGAGTGGCGCATGGAACGGGGCTCGTTCGCCGAGCTCGGGCCAGCCCGGGTCTGGGCCCGGCAGCGTGTACCGCTTCTCCCCGGGGAGGAGCCGAGCCCCTGGCAGCGCACGCTGCTGATCGCCGACTCCGGCAACGGCCTCAGCTTCGCCTACGACCCCGCCCGCTGGCCGGCGATCAACTCGGAGATCACCGTGACCCTGTTCCGCGATCCGGTCGGTCCCTGGATCCACGTCAAGGCCCGATCCGAGATCGAGCCCGGCGCCGGTGCCACCGCAACCACCCACCTCGGCGATCGACGTGGACGGATCGGCACCGGCCTGCAGAGCCTGCTGGTGCGGGAGCTGGCACCTCCCAGGCGGAAGTGACGGGAGCGACGGGACTCGAACCCGCGACCTCCGGCGTGACAGGCCGGCGCTCTAACCAACTGAGCTACGCCCCCGTGAAGCGCCGGGTCCAACCTTGCGGCGGCTGCACCGGCGGGCGGCGATTATGGCAGGCCCGCGAACGCGGCGGCGGTAGGCTGGCCGCATGCGACTGCTCACCTACCGTCACGACCGCGGGGAGAGGCCCGGGCTGCTCGACGGCAGCTCGGTCGTGGACCTGATCGACGCCCTCGGACTGGATGGAACGCCGTCGATGCGGGATCTGCTGGACGAATGGAGCGTGATCGAGCCGCAGCTCGAATCAGCCCTCGGGGGGCCATCGGTGCCCCTCGCCGACGTCGAGCTCAGCCCACCGATCACCGATCCGGAGAAGATCGTCTGCATCGGCCTCAACTACGCCGACCATGCGGCGGAGGCCGGTATCGAGCCACCCGAGGTGCCGACGTTCTTCGCCAAGTTCGCGAACGCCCTGGTTGCCGACGGCGGCGACGTGCCGCTGCCGAGCGCCAGCCGCAAGGTCGACTACGAGGCGGAGGTGGCTTTCGTCGTCGGGCGCGTCACCCGCGAGATCGAGCCGGAGGAGGCCCTCGGCCACATCGCCGGCTACACGCTCTTCAACGATCTCTCCGCGCGCGACCTGCAGTTCCAGACGCCGCAGTGGCTGCCGGGGAAGATCTTCGACGGGTCGGCCCCGTGCGGACCGGCGCTGGTAACCGCCGACGAGATCCGCGATCCGTCTCAGATCGGCATCTCGCTGCACCTCAACGGCGAGCTGATGCAGGACTCGAGCACCGCGCAGCTGATCTTCTCGATCCCGGAGCTGCTCTCACATCTGTCGAAGCTGATGACGATGCGGCCCGGGGACGTCGTCTCCACCGGCACGCCGGCGGGAGTGGGCAGCACCCGGGATCCGCGCGTTTGGCTGAAGCCCGGAGACGAGGTCGTGGTCAGCTCACCGGAGCTGGGCAAGCTGACCACCAGGATCGCCTGACGCGCGGGCAGCGTTCACCCTCCCCGCGCGGAGAACCGAGCCGAGTGCGTTCCCTGAGAAGACGTGGTGGCCAGCCGCCCTCTATGGCGACTGGCCACCAAACCGCCTGTGCGGGTCCGCCACCCCTCGTAGCCGACCCACGGATGTAGTGCCAGGTAGGCCTTCCGACCACCTATTAGGGCAGCCTAACATAATCCGAGCGAATAGGTCGGGTTAAGGGGTCGGCTCGATCCGGCGCTGCTCGGAGAAGCTCACCACCAGCACGTACGGCAGCCACCAGACGACGAAGAAGTAGAACCAGTGCATCGAGCCGAGCTGGGCGAGGATCAGCAGCGCGGCGCCGAGGGCGGCCGCCTGCACGGCGGTCCTTCGCCAGGGCAGGAAGTAAGCCGCGATCCCCGCCAGGATCGGGAGCGCGCGAACGACGTCCTGCGCCCAGCCCAGCGACGGCGCCAGCCCCCAGACGCTGAACGGAGAGCCGCGGGAGGCCTGATAGCCGAATGTCCGGTCGTAGAACTCGCGCAACCCGTCGAGGCCCGGGCCGGGGAGGAGCGGCAGCAGAAGCAGCGCCCAGATCGCGACGAAGGCCGCCCCGAAGAGGATCGTGTCCCGGACTCGGCGTCCTCCCGGACCGGCAGCGAACAGCGGCGCCAGCGCGAGTGGACCGAACTTGGCGGCGGCCCCCAGACCGATCGCCAGCCCGCGCCCGAGCGGCGAGGCGAAGGCGAGGAGCGCCGCGATCAGCAGGGCGGCGAGCAGCGTGTCGTTGCCCCCGTTGGAGTCGAGGGCGTAGAGGGTGAAGGGGCAAGCCACCCAGGCGAAGGCGAGCGCGGTTCCCAGAGCCCGGCCTTCGGCGCCCTCGCGCAGTCGCCGGCCGAGCACGAAGAGCAGGGCGACGACGATCAGGTCGAAGACGATCGCCGCCGCATGCGCGGCCGGCAGGGGCTCCAGGCCGCCGCCCCAAGGCAGGAGCGCCTCGAAGGGCACGTAGACGAGGTAGCTGAACGGGCCGTAGGAATCGCCGCGATCGATCAGCGACGTGAACTGCCCCGCGTAGATGTCCTGGCCGCCGGCGATCCGGTCGGCGCCGACGACGTTCGCGAAGCCGATGTCGATCACCTGCGAGTCAGCCAGGTTCAGGGCGATCCGCCCGAGCAGGAGCACGGCCGCGAGGACGAGCAGCGCGCGGATCGGGATGAGCGGCACCAGCGGATCGTCGGCGGCGCGCGGGCGCAGGCCTGCGATCGTCATGCGAACGAGGAAGTAGGCGAGGACCGGGTAGACGACGGGGACCGATACCTCGATCTCCCCCAGGTTGAAGAACAGCAGGGAGAGGGAGAGCCCGAGCAGGACCAGCAGGTCGAGATGCAGGAGGCGGAACGGCCGGCGGGGATCGAAGAACGGGAGGAAGAAGATCAGGCAGAGCGGCAGCCAGATCCAGGGAGAGCTGACGATGCCGGCGACCGCGCCGTCGTAGCCGCGGGCCAGCTTGACCTCCACCTGATGGTCGCGCCACGCCTCGAGCACAGTGCCGCTGGAATCGGCGATCACCGCCTGCGCAACGGGCGGAGCATCACGATCGACGAAGTAGTCGACCTGCCAGCGGTCGTCCCCCCGGGTGGAGACGACGGGCTCCATCGCGGGGCTCTCCGCCCGCTCCGCGACGATCGTCTCGTCGGCCGCCGCGATCGAGATCGCCTCTCCCGCGCTCAGCCGGAATCCCGGCGGTCGCCGGTCGAGATCCTCGATCTCGGTGAGCGGCGCGAGCGGCTCGGCTCCGAACGGCGGCTGGCCCGCGGGGTTCTCGGCGGCCGTCGCCTTCGCGGCGACGGTGAGGGCGAGCAGGACGGCCAGCAGGCACGCCGGAAGTGGGGTCCACCGACCGATCACCGCGCGCACGGTAGCCGGTGGATCGGCCTGGAGACGCCGCGCCGACCGCAGCGATGCCCAATAATCCGCGCATGTACGACTCCGCATCCGATCCACCGCGGTCAGGCACGAGCGCCCGCGGGGTCGTCTACGAACGGTCCGGCGAGGGACCGCCGCTGCTGCTGATCCACGGGCTCGGCGGGACGCGGGAGATCTGGCTGCCGCAGATCGAGCGCCTCGCCCGCGAGCGCGACGTGATCGCGGTCGACATGCCCGGATTCGGCGAGAGCCGGGTGCTCGAGGGCCCGGCCACCGCGAGCGCCCTCGGCGACGCGCTCGTCGCGCTCTGCGACGAGCTCGAGGTGGAGCGGCCGCACATCGCGGGCAACTCGCTCGGCGGATGGGTCGCGCTGGAGATCGCCAAGGCCGGCCGTGCATCGTCGCTCTGCCTGATCTCGCCGGCGGGGCTCTGGCGCCGCCCGCTCGGCAACCGCGAGCGGGAGCCGCACGGCATCGCGCGGGCGTTCCGGCCGCTGGTCATGGGCGCGACGAACATCGGCCCCGTGAGGGAGCTGATGCTGCGCACCAGCATCGGCCATCCGAGCCGGGTGCCCGCCGATGTCGGCAAGCGGCTGATCGAGGGGTGGATCGACGCTCCGGGGTACGGCTCCGCCAACCGCGAGATGCGCCGGACCGTCTTCGAGAACCCCGAGTCGGTCGAGGTGCCGACGACGGTCGTCTGGGGGGAGATGGATCGGCTGGTTCGCTCGCCCAAGCCGGAGCGCTGCCCGCCCGGAACCCGGTTCCTCCACCTCCCCCAGTTGGGCGTGTGTCCCAGCTGGGGGA
>CAZXKG010000009.1:33832-47305 GCA_964641695.1 uncultured Conexibacter sp. | reverse complement strand
GCTTGAGGCTGGGACCGACGAATGTGCTCAGGGCGGGCGTATTCCGAGGGTTGAGCGTCTCCCGGGATCCGCTCAATCCAACAACATGACGCCCAGGTTCCGGCATCCTGATCGTGCAGCCGTTCCGTGATCTCACCCGCCACTTCGGGCCCACGCCAGCCTCCGTCGCTTTTTCGAGTTGGCGTCCTTGGGCCGCGCCGCCGGCCCGCAGGAGGCGTTCGCTCACCAGCATCCCGATCAATCGACCTACCCCGTAGTTGACCAGACCAACTTGGTCGACTAAACTCTGGTACCTATGGAAGTCACGGTTCAAGAGGCGAAGACGCATCTCTCGCGGCTGCTGCGCCGGGTCGAGGCCGGCGAGTCGGTGACGATCCGGCGGGGGCGCGAACCCATCGTGAAGCTGGTCAGGGTGGAGCCGGCCCCGGGTGAGCGACGGATCTGGGGCGATCTGAAGGGATCGATCGGCCCGGAGTTCGACGAGCTTCCCGAGGGCTTCGAGCCCTTCGCGTGAGGCGACTCCTGCTCGACACCAACGTGGCCGTGTGGCTGCTGCTCGGTGATCGTGACGCCGTCTCGGCCGCTGCCCAGTCAGCGCTCGGCGACGAGAGCAACGCGATCTCCTTGAGCGCGGTGAGCGTCTGGGAGATCGCGATCAAGCGCTCGCTCGGGAAGCTGGACCTCGAGCCGGGGTGGGCGCGGGCGTTGACCCGTCTCGACTTCGATCCGCTGCCGATCACCGCCGACCACGCCGAGTACGTCGAGGAGCTGCCGTGGCATCACCGCGATCCGTTCGACCGGCTTCTGGTCGGGCAAGCGTTGCTCGAGAACCACGCCCTCGTCAGCGCGGACACCAGGCTGAAGAGCTACGACGTCGAGCTCGTCTGGTGACGGAGCGACGATCGCGCCGATCGACTTGTCGAGGCTGGTCACGACGTCGTGCATGTCCGCGCTTGCGGCCTCCAGGCGGCCATTGACGAGCTGATCCTCGATCTCGACGTGATCGCGGCCGACCTCATGTCGGGCGCAGCGGTTGTAGTCGAGCCCGCTCGAATCCGGGCCCGATCCCTTCTACTCCTGCCGTAGGGGCTACGAAACCCCCACGCCGACCTGCCGCCGCAGGATCTCGAGCCGCCGCACTGCATCGTCCATCCGCAGGCGCTCGAGGATCTCCTCGGAGAGGGTGAGGTAGTCGGCGGCCTGCTTGGGGCGGTAGTCGAGAATCGGGCGCGCCCGCTCGGCCGATTCGGCGTAGACGATCGACTGCCGGATCGCCGTGTCGAAGACCACGTCCCCGAAGCGCTCGCGGAGCGCGTCGAGGGTCTGCCTCGCATGGCGGGTCCGCATGTTGGCGATGTTGAGCAGCACGCCGAGCAGCTTCAGATCCGGGTTGAGCGTGTCGCGCGCCAGATCGAACACCTGCATCGCCTGCTCGACCCCCTGCAGGGAGAAGTGCTGGGCCTGGGCGGAGAGCATCGCGTGGGTCGAGGCCACGAGCGCGTTGACGGTGAGCAGGCCGAGCGTCGGCGGGCAGTCGATGAGGACGATGTCGTAGCTCCGCGTCACCTCGCGGAGAGCGTTGCGAAGCGTCACCTCTCGGCCGATCTTCCCGGCCAGCACCAGCTCCGACTCGGCGAGGCTGAGGTTGGCGGGGATGATCCCCCCGTGGTCGGCATCGACGGCTCCGGCGCCACCGGCGAGCACGTCGCCGAGCGTCGGGGTCGCGTTCGGGTCGACGTCGAAGTAGTCGGAGAGGTTGCCCTGGGGATCGGCGTCGATCGCCAGCACACGCAGATCGAGGCGGGTGAAGATGTCCGCCAGCGAGCGCACGGTCGTCGTCTTGCCCGTGCCGCCCTTCTGGGAGAGGACCGAGATGGTCACCGACATGAGGTTCCGCTCCGGTCCCGCTGTCGATCGATGCCCCGCAAGGCCCCGGACTATATGCGCCGGGCAACCACGCCTCCCGCCTGCCCGCTCGGGCCGTGGAATCGGGATCCGACGTCCGGGCGGAAGTGAGGAGGCTTCGGCTCGCTCAGCGGGCAGATCCCTCCATGGTTCCCAGCGGGATGGTCGATTCCGAATGACGTGCCCTCGGGGGCGTGCACCCCAAGCCCCGCGTGCCGCACGCACCCGCAGGGGCTTAGTGGTGCTGCGGACAAGGTGCGGGTGGTGATCCGGCGCCGTGTCGTGCGCGTCATCCGGGGTGCGGGAACTTGGAATCAACCATCTAGTATCGGGGCCGATGGGTCCCGTCATCGAGGAGATCACTATCGATGCGCCTCGCGAGCGCGTCTTCGCGGTGCTCACCGACCTCTCGGCGCGCCCGTCCTTCTGCGACCACTTCGTGACCCAGTACCGGCTGCAGCGCATCGATCCGACCGGGATCGGCGCCGCCTCCCGCTTCCACGTCGCGGCGCGCGGGTTCCCGGTCTGGATGGAGACGGTGATCCGGGAGATCGAGGCGCCCCACTTCCTGCTCGAGCGCGGCGCCGCCGGGCGCCAGGACCGGATGAGCGTCGGGACCGCCTGGGAGCTGACCGAGGTGGGGGGGACGACCACCAGGCTCCGACTCAGCTTCTGGACCGATCCGAGCCATCCCGTCGACCACTTCAAGGACCGGCTCGGCTCGGCTCGCTGGTATCGCCGCCAGTGGCGGCGGGCGCTCGTGCGGCTCCGCGACATGCTCGAGCAGGACGCCGAGATCGGCCGGGTCGAGGTGGCGGGAGCCAGCCGGATCTGAGCAGCGCTGCGGACGTCGTCGTCCGCCTGACCCTCGATAGACTCCCCGCCGCCGATGCGCCAGTCAATGCACCAGAAGAAGCCAGCCCTGCTCCTGCTCGCCGCCGCTCTCACCCTCGTGGCCCTCTTCGCCGCCGCCTGTGGTGCCGAAGAGGAGGAGGGCAACCATTCCCGCGAGGGCGAGCCCCTCGAGCTCGGTGAGGTCGGCTACAACATCCAGATCACGCGGTACCTGAACCCCTTCTCCGAGGAAGACTCCGCCTACCTGTCCGGAGCTCCCGAGATCGGCGACGACGAGCAGTACCTAGGCGTCTTCATGCAGGTCAGCAACGACGGCGACGAGGCGGTTGCCGTGCCCTACCCCTTCATCATCGAGGACACCCGCGGCAACGAGTACCGGCAGCTCACCCTCAAAGACAGCATCTGGGCGCTGACGCCGGGCGCCGAGGTTCCGGCCAACGGGATCTTCCCCGAGCCTGAGACGCCCGCCGCCAACGGCCCGATCGAGGGCTCCCTCGTGCTCTTCGCCGTCGAGCCGAGCGCCGACAACAACCGACCGCTCGAGCTGATCGTCCCCGGCGACGAAGAAGGCCGCATCGAGCTCGACATCTAGCCCTGACGGGCTGGGGGCGTCCTGCTCGGGATCCTCGTCGAACGGAACCGCAGCCGGCCCTGGGCCGGTTGAAGTTCGGTCGGTGGATGCAACGTCTTCGAACGGAACCTGAGCCGGGCTAGGACCGGCTCAGGTTCTTTCGGTGTCGAAGTGCCCGGGGGACGGCTCAAGTTGACTCCGCCGTGGGCTCAGGTTGACTCCGCCGTGGGCTCAGGTCGACTCCGCCGTGGGCCTCTCAGCCCGTCAGAGCCCGGCGGCCAGGATCTGCTGGGCGATCGTCGGCTGCCAGATCGCGCAAGGGACTTCCGGCTCCGTCAGAGCCCGGCGGCCAGGATCTGCTGGGCGATCGGGGCCGCGACCGAGCCGCCGTCGCCGGGAGCGTTGACGATCATCACCGCCACCGCGAGCTTCGGCTTGTTGGCGGGGGCGAACGCGGCGAACCAGGCGTTGACGTCCAGCTTCGCCTCCTCGCCCTCGGCGGGGGGCTCGCCCGAGGAGGTTCCGAGCTCGGCGGTGCCGGTCTTCCCGGCCACCTGGACGTCCGGCAGGGCCGCGGAGCCGCCGGTGCCGTTGTTGACGACCTCGACCATCATCTTCCGCACCTGCTTGGCGACCTTGGGGTCCGCCACGACCACGTTCTCGTAGTCGCCGGCGAGCGCCTCGTCGTAGACGATCGCCGTCGGGGAGCGGCTGCCGCGGTTCGCGATCGCCTGCGCGACCGACGCCATCTCGAGCGGGGTCGAGAGGACGCGTCCCTGACCGATCGCGCTCACGGCAACGTCGAGATCGCCCTCGAAGTCCTCGGGGATCGTGCTCATCGGGGGCTGGGTCAGCGCCAGCGACTCCGCGGAGTACAGGGTCGGCGCCTCGTTGAAGCCGAAGCTCTCGGCGGTCTTGTGGAGCGCCTCGCCTCCCAGACGGACGCCGAGCGGGCCGAAGACGCTGTTGCAGGAGTGGGCGAAGCTCTCGACCAGGTCGCCGCCGCATGACTCGTCGTAGGCGTTCGACAGCTCGTAGCCGTCGACGTTGGCGGCGGTCTCCACGGGGAACTCCTCGTCCGGCTCCGTGACGCCCTCGTTCAGCGCGCCGACGGTGGTGATCACCTTGAAGGTCGATCCCGGCGGCTGCGGTGCCGAGAGCGCGACGCCCGCGAGCGCCTTGACGTCGCCGGAGCGCGCGTCGAGGACCGCGGCGCCACCGAAGCTGTCGCCGAGCGCCGCGACCGCCGCCTGCTGGATCCCCATGTCGATCGTGGTCCGGACCGCCTTGCCGTCGGTCGGCTGATCCTCCGCCAGGACGCGGCGCTCGCCGCCGCCGACCGCCATCAGCTTGCCGCCCGGCGTGCCCGCCAACGTCGAGTTGAACGCCAGCTCCAGGCCCGTCGTCCCGGCGATCGTGTTCTTCGGGTAGCCGAGGTCGACGAGCTGCTTGGCGAGCTGGCCTTCCGGCATCCCGGTCGTGCCGATGAAGCCTGCCGCCGCCGGATCGACGCTGCGCGCGCCGGCGGGACCCTGGGCGAGCGGCTTGCGGTCCTTGTCGAGGATCGGGCCGCGGCTTCCGAGCGTCAGCTTGCTGCGCAGGCGCTCGCCCGGCATCAGGCCGGGGAAGGTGAGGTTGGGAACCCACCCCACCCCACCCTCGGCTACCGGGACCTCGACGTCGCCGCTGATCTCACCGAAGGCCGAGGTCACGATCGTCACCGGCAGGCTGACCACCTCCTCGCCGTTCTTCTCGGAGGGACCGGACGGCTTGCCGACCATGATCTGCTCGATAGTCGCCGTCGCGGCCGTGGACTCGTAGGCTCCGCGCAGGGCTTCGACCGAGTTCTCCTGCTTCGACTCCTCGTTGAGGTTGGCGTACATGGCGTCGTAGTCGCCGACCGCCCACGAGCTGCCGAAGGCCTTGGCGGCGTCGAGCTCAGGGGAGCCGGCGGCGACCGCCGCCCCGATCACGAACGCGGCCGCGGACGCGGCGGCGAGCGGCAATCCGCGTATCAGCAGGCGCCTGCGGCGATCGGGTGAGGTGGTACGGGAAGGCATGGGATCACGGAAACCGGTCGATAGCAGGCTAGCTCCAAGCCAGGAGGCTACCGTGGGCGTTCGCTACCCTCAGTTGGTGGAATCAGGTGCCGTCGACGGGGAGCGGGCAGCCGGAGCCGCAGAGCCGGGCGTCGTCGTCTGTCCACGCTTCCACCACGCGATCGAGCTGCTCGGCAGGCGCTGGAGCGGGGCGATCGTCTACAGCCTCTTCGAGGGGCCGCTCTACTTCCGCGAGATCGCCGCGGCCATCCCCGGCGTCTCCGATCGGCTGCTCGCCGAGCGCCTCCGCGAGCTCGAATCCGAGGGCCTGGTGGAGCGGTTCGTCCACGACGGCCCCCCGACCCGGGTCTCCTACGCGTTGACCGAAGCGGGCGACGAGCTGGAGCCGACGCTGCGCTCGCTCTGCGACTGGGCGAGGAAGCAGTTGCCCGACCCGGCGCGGACCCCCGACGCGAGGCCGCCCGAATGACTTCCCGCTCGCGAGATGTTCGAGCTGTGGACGGATCTGCTCGCTCGGCGAGCAGATGTTCCACAGCTGATGACAATGTGGCTCTAGAGCGATCGCAGGGTCAGCTCAGGTCCGTGTGAGCAGAGCCGGAGGCGCGCCGGGCAGTCGTGGCAGAGGCCGGCGTGGGGCTCGTCGGTCGGCGTGAACTCCCCGGCGCGGATCGCGGCCGCCAGGCGCTCGGCAGTCGCCCGCGCGGCGACGATCTCGTCTCGGCTCAGCTCCGCGATCTGCGGGCTCTCCGGCGCCTGCAGGAAGAAGTGGACGCAGCGAACCCGATCCGCTCCGGTCGCCTCCGCCACGGCCGAGCAGTAGAGGGCGCGCTGGATCTCGTAGGCCGCGCTCATCGCCGGACCGTCCTCGCCGACCCGGTCCGTCTTGTAGTCGACGATCGTCGGGATCATCTCGGGTCCGGTAGCGAGTAGGTCGATGTTGCCGCGAACCACCGTGTCCTCGCCGATCCCCAGCCTGAAGGGAACCTCGGTCCGGAAGCCGGCGCCGGCGGCGCGCAGCTCGGCCAGCAGCTCCGACTCGAGCCATCCCTCGGCCATCGTCACCGCGATCTTCGACGACGCCGCTCCGATCCCCTCTTCGCGCAGGGCGGCGATCACCTCCTGCTCGCCGGGATCCCGCCATCCCTCGCCGGCCGCCCGTTCCAGCAGCAGGTGGACGGCTCGTCCGAAGCCGACGGCCGAGCCACCCGCGTTCGCCGTCCGCGGCGCGCGGCCGGCTTCGCCGTCCGCGGCGCGATCGGCGTCAACGGCGCCCTTCCCGTCGTTCGCCCCCGCTGCTTCGTGCGGCGGCGGATCCTCGTCCCACTCGTCGGCCCGTACGTCCTCGTCCTCCTCGGAGGTGCTCACCGGCGAGGGCGCCAGCGGCCCACCGCCCAGGCGCAGCACCCGCTCGACGAGGAAGCGGTAGCCGCAACGCTGGTAGGCGGTCAGCGCCGCGTAGGAGAGATGCCTGGCGGCTGCCGTGCCCCGTTCGTCGAGCGAGAGCATCGGCGGCGTCCCGCCCGCGATCGCCGTGCCGGCGCGGCCGGAGCGGAAGTCGTAGGCGAGCGCCGCGGCCTCCTCCGCCGTCGGCCTGTGCAGGCGCACGGTCATCCGGGCCGGCGGATACGTCTGCTCGAGGCCCGGCCGCGCCTGCGCCGGTGGGATCGGGACCGTGCGCTGCTCCCACCCCTCGACGTCCTCGATCCCGGCCCGGGCGAGCAGGCAGCCGAGCGGAGTGCGCTTGCGCTTCTCCTTCGCCTCGTCCTTCTCCGCGTTCCAGCGGGGATCCAGCAGGCCGCTGAGGATCAGCCGCTCGCGCGCGCGGCTGGCGGCGACGTAGGCGAGCCGTCCCGACTCGGCCGCCTCGACATCGGCCGCCGCGTCGCAGAGCTCCTGGTAGCCGGCCAGCCGCAGGGTGGGAGCACCGGGCCGAGCCAGCTGCATCGCCACGCGCGGGCTCGCGCCGACGGGATCGGACACCTGCAGCTCCGCCGGCCGCCCACCCGCTCCGAGGTTGCGGCTCAGGTCGGCGACGGCCACGCAGTCGAACTCGAGGCCCTTGGCGGCGTGGATGGTCATGATCTTCACCCCGGCGTGGTCCTCGGCGGCGACCGCGGCTTCGGCGTCGCGGTCGGCGAGCGCGGCGCGATCCGCGGTCGAGCGCAGGAAGCCACGCAGATCCCGGGCCTCGTCGCGGTCGTACTCGGCCGCCATCCGCACCAGCTTCAGCAGGTTCGCGGTCCGCCGCAGCCCGTCGTCCATCTGCAGTGCCGCGAGGTCGTAGTCGAAGGCCTCCAGCGTGCGCTCGACCAGCTCGTCGAGGGGCAGCAGCGGCGCCCGCCCGCGCAGCGAGACCAGGCGATCGTGGAACTCGCGCAGCCGCGCGCGCTCGTCGGCGGGGATCCGTTCCGCCCAGAGGCGACGCTCCTCCGCTCGCGGGTCGTCCTCCGCCGCGCCGGCCGCCGGCGCGGGCTGGTCCTGCCCCTCGTCCGCCTCGACGTCTTCGCCCTCCTCGACGTGACGGCTGAGCTCGGCGACGGTCGGCCACAGGTGCCCGCGCGAGGCCTTGCGCAGCATCCACAGGGTGTCGGGGGCGAGCGCGCACGCGGGCGAGGCGAGGGCGCCGAGCAGCGGCTCGTCGTCGAGCGGGTTGGCGACGCAGCTCAGCAGCCGGATCGCGTCGGCGACCTGCTGGGAGGACCAGTAGCCGCGCCCGCCGACGACGTAGGGGTTGAGTCCGGCCAGCTCCAGCGCCTCGGCGTAGGCCGCGACGTGGGTGAAGGCGCGCAGCAGCACCACCATCGAGGCCGGGTCGACGCCGTCGTCGGCGAGCTCCCGCAGCCGTCTGGCGAGCACCCGCGCCTCGGCGATCCGGTTCGGCTGGGAGTCACCGACCGCGGTCCCGATCTCGGTCCCGATCTCGGTCCCCTCCTTCGTCCCTTCAGCCTCCTTGTCCCACCCCTTGCTCGCGGTGACGAGGAGCTCGATCGCGGGTTGATCGGCGGCGGCCCCGCCCGCGGCCTCGGCGCCCTCGGCGGGCCCGGCGGGCTTGCCGACCCGCAGCGGCCGGTAGTCGCCGACCACGGCCTCGCCGACGAGGTTCACGGCGGCGACCACTCGGGGGGTCGAGCGGAAGCTGCCGGTCAGCGCCAGCGCCTCGGACCCGCCCGGGCCGTCGGGAGCCTCCTCCGTGCGTGCCCGCTCGCGCCGGAAGCAGTCGAGGTCGGCGCCGCGGAAGCCGTAGATCGACTGAGCCTCGTCGCCGACGGTGAAGAGCCTCGTCTCCGGCCCGGCGATCGCGTGGATCAGCTCGAGCTGGACCGGGTCGGTGTCCTGGAACTCGTCGACGAGGATGTGGTCGAACCGCTCGCGCTGGGATGCGGCGATCTGCGGGTTCTCGCGCAGCAGCCGCAGGGCGACGAGCTGCAGGTCGTCGAAGTCGACCGCCGACCGCGACGACTTCAACTGGGCGTAGCGGTCCGAGAACGCCTCCAGCAGGCGCCCCAGCGCGGCGTGGCCCCGGCGCAGGTCCTCCGCCTCCGCCGGGCTGGTCTCGCCAGGGGCGGCTCCGTCGACGGCGGCGGCGGACGGCTCCAGCGGCGGCAGCCCCGGGGGGTCGATCCCCTTCGAGCGCAGCTCGGCGAAGGCGCGGGTCACGACTCGGGCCAGCCGTGACGGCTTGAAGCCGGCGGCGAGCAGGGCGATCCCGTCGTCGACGAGCGCCTCCTCGGCGAGCGTCGCGTCGAAGGCGGACCGCGCCAGCCGCGACGCCTCCTCGCCGCCGAGCACGCGGAAGCGCGGGTCGAGGCCGGCGGCGACCGGATGGGCGGCGAGGATCCTGCGGCAGAAGCCGTGGATGGTCGAGATCGTCGCGCCGCCGCCGAGCCGGGAGGCGGCGATCAGCCGCTCGCGCCGCTCCGGCTCGCCCGCCTGGTCGACGTTCTCCTGCGCCTCGGCGGCGCGGCGGGAGAGCTCGGCCCGCAGGCGGCGGCGCATCTCCCCGGCGGCCCGCTCGGTGAAGGTGAAGGCGAGGATCCGCTCGGGGTCGACCCCGTCCCGGTCGACCGCCTCGCAGTAGCGGGCGACGAGCACGCGCGTCTTGCCGGTCCCCGCGCCCGCCTCGAGGAAGACGTCCCGGTCGCGGTTGCCGATCGCGGCGGCCTGCTCCGGGGTCGGCGGCGGCGGGGCGGTCGCGGCCGGGACCGGAACCGGGCCGGGCGCGGGCGCAGCCTCGCGGAGCGTGTCCGCGGCGGCCGTCCCCTCCGCAGATGGGGCGTCCTCCCCCGTGACGTCATCGTCGCCGACGGCGTCGAAGCTGAGTTGGTCGAAGTCGGGGTCGCTCACACGATCTCCTCCTCCTCGTCGTCCTGCACCGGCAGGGTCCGCTCCATCCGGCAGATCGGGGCGTACTCGCAGTAGGGGGGGCAGGCGCCCTTGCGGGGGTTGCGGTCGATCTCGCCGCCGCGGATCGAGCGGACGATCCGCGTCGCCTCCTCGAGTCCGTCGGCGATCGCCTGCTCGAACTCCTCCTCGTCGAGGTAGTCGCGGCTGACGTGATGCTCCTTCTCGCCCGGGACCAGCGTCCCCACGTGCGCGTCGGCGAGCAGCCCGCGCGGACGGGTGTCGGCCTCCTTGGTCGCTGCCAGCGGGCTGTAGAGGCCGCCGATCGGGTCGAGGCCGAACTGGCGGGCGGCGAGCATGTAGAGCGGCAGCTGCAGGCGTCCGAGCTCGATGAACTTGGCGACCGGGGTCACCGAGGCACTCAGCTTGTAGTCGCGGATCAGGGCCCGCCCGTCGGCCACGTCGATCCGGTCGATCGCGCCGCGCAGCCGGAACTCGCCGAGGTCGGCAAGCGGGAACCGCGCCTCATCGTCGCGGTCGAAGCGGGCTTCCAGCAGCTCCGGATCCGGCTGCATCGGCCCGCCGGTCGCGGCATCGCGGCGCAGGAAGCGCTCGAGGATCGCATCGAGCCTGCGCAGGGTGATCCGCGCCGCGGAGGAGTCGAGGTTCCACTCGCGCCCGCTCGCGACCTCGGCCAGCAGCTCCTCGCCGCGGGCGATCCAGCGGCGGACGTTCCCGGGCTCGGGGCGGCGCGTGCCCGCCGGCCCTTCCCGGTAGAGCCGCTCCAGCGCCTCGTGCATGATCCCCCCGGTCTCCAGCGGCTCGGGATCGGGCTCGATCGAGCGTGGCCGCAGCTCGTGGGAGACGAACCAGCGGTAGGAGCAGACGTGGTAGCCCTCGAGCGTCGAGGCCCCGAAGGCGTCGATCCCGCCGAGGGTGGCGAGGACGTCGGGATCGCGCAGCGGCCCCGGCTCGCGCGCGCGCTCGGTCCGCTTGCCCGCCGCCTGCACCGACTCGAGCACCCGCGCGGCGATCGCCGCGCCCTCGCCCTCCAGATCGAGCGCCTCCAGGTGCTTCTCGGGGGCGCCGGAGGCGGCGAGGGCGCGGGCGAGGTCGCGCGGCGAGCAGGCTCCCTCCGGGGCGGGGACGAAGTCGGTGAGCTGGGCCCGCTGGGCGATCTTCGCCTCGATCGGGTCGTCGGCGGCCTCGGGCGTGGGCGGGGGTGAGAGCAGCCCGCGGACCTCGTCGACGAAGGGACTGCGGGCGAGCGCCCGGCCATCGTCGTCGGCGGCGGGGTAGGCGAGGCTCAGCGAGATCTCCGGCTTGGCCACGCAGACGTAGAACAGGTAGCGCTCCTCGGCGGCGGGGTCGCCGCGGCCGGGGAGGCCGAGGGCGCGTCGCCGCTCGTCGGAGAGCAGGGGATCGCCGGCGCTCGGCGCCGGGAACGCGCCGTCGGTGAGGTCGGCGACGAAGAGGTGGGCGACGCGGGTGCCGCGCAGCCGGTAGGGACTGAGCACGCGGACCCTGCCCTCGGTCGGCCCGCTCCAGAGCGGCACCCGTAGACCCTCGAGGAGCTGCCGCAGCTCGTCGGGACGGCGGGGCGCCAGGCCGCCGAGCACGCAGACCTCGGCGAGGGCCTTGCCGACGACGCCGGCGGCGCGCAGCTCCAGCGCATCGGTTCCGGAGGGGACGAAGGCGGAGCGGGCGTGGGTCCGCTCGGCGACGTCGGCCGCGAACCGGGAGAGCACGGAGGCGGTCGCCACGGGATCGTCGCCCGCTGCGCGCAGATCCTCCAGCGCCTTGACCCTGCGGGGCTCCTCGCCCCCGGCGTCGGCCCAGGCCCCGAGCGCGTCGGCGGCGGTCTCGATCCGCTCCCGCAGGACCTCCCGCTCGAGCCGGTCGACGTTGTCGGCCCAGGCTCGCGCCGGGCGGCGGAGCAGGGAGACGACCGACTCCGCAGTCCCCTCGCCGGCGGCGATCGTGAGCAGCTCGTCCAGCGCGGCGCCGGTGGCCGTGTTCAGCAGCGGGATCCGGGCCTCGGCGGCGGTCGGGATGCCGAGCTCGGCGAAGGTGCGGGCGATCACGGCGCCGTTCGCGTCGGGGTTGCGGACGGCGACCGCGATCTCGTCCGGATCGGTCCCGGTCGCCAGCAGCGCGGCGATCCGCCGTCCGATCAGCTCGATCGTGCTGCGCTCGCCGGCGCCCTCGAGCAGGTGGAGGGAGCCGTCGGTCTCGACGGCGGGCGCCAAGGGGGGCGCTTCGGGCTCGAAGAGGTTGCGCTCGAGGTGGCGCAGCGTGGGGGAGGGGCGGACGGCCTGGTCCGGCTCGACCCGGCGGGTCTCGGCGATCGTGCCGCCGAGCTCGTCGCGGAGGGCCCCCAGCAGCTCGGCGCGGGCGGCGAGCGCCGGGCGGTCCTCGTAGGCGACGGCGACGGTGACCGGGGCGCCGGCGGAGAGCGCCGCGATCAGCTCGATCTGCTCGCGGTCGAGGTCGTCGAAGCCGTAGAGGAGGACCGGTCGTTCGCGCCACCGCCGCGGCTCGGCGCGCAGTGCCGCCGTGATCGTCGCGGCGTGCTGGTGGCGGTCGCCGAGTCCGAGCGCGTCCCGGCGGCGCTCGTAGGCGGTGAACAGGGCGGCGATCTCGCGCTCGTACTCGCCGTCGCCGAGCTCGGTGGCGGACTCGACCGCGAGCGCGAAGCCGGCGGCGTCGAGGCCGGCGGACTGCAGGTCGCTGAGGAGGCGCTCGAGCGCGGGTGCGAACCCGGAGTGGGCGGAGGAGCGGGCGAGGCGGCGCAGCGACGTCTCGGCAGCCGCGGCGCGGGCGAGGCGGATGCGCTGCAGCCGGGTCAGCAGCGAGCCCTCCTCGATGCCGAGCTCGTGGCCGACCTCGCGGAACAGGCCGGGGAGGGTCGTCACGGTGCCGCCGAGGATCCCCGTGGGTCGCTCGCAGAGCTCGCGTTCGAGCCTGTCGACGTCGTCGGAGGTGGGGACGACGAGCACCGGATCGGCGGCGATCGAGCCGACGTAGCGGTCGAGGATCGACACGACCCGACCCGAGCCGGGCGGCCCGTGGATCAACTCGAGAGGCATCGAGCGCCCCCACGTACCTGATCGATCGTCATCCCGTCCGAGGATAGGCGGCAGGGCGGCGCTTCAGGGCCGTCCAGCGGGCTTTCCAGGGGTTCTTGAACGCGCGGTTTTACCGTCGGCCCCCCCGGCTATCTTCGCGCTGTGTCCATCTGCTTCATCGACCCCGCCGACGCGATCAGAGTCGTCGCCGATTCAGTCGGTCGCGAAGCCCGGCGCCAACTGCTCGGCGAGGCCGTGCGGGCATGGGTCGACGAGATCCCCGACGACGAGCTCGAGGCGCACTACGCGAAGGCGGTCTCCGAGCTCGACGAGCACGACATCTCGATGCTCGCCGCCTGGCATGCCTCGATGGACATCGCGCACCCGATCCCGAACCGCGACTTCCTGCTCACCGCCTTCGGCGGCCTCGGCCGCCACCGGCGCGAGGCGCTGAAGCTCGCCGCCGGCTTCCGCGGCGAGGAGGCCGTCGACCGCGGCGTCACCGAGGAGCGGGCCCTTGAGACCGTCCTCGAGTGGCTGTCGGTCGAGCGCTTGGAGGAGCTCGCCGCCGAGGCGATGGATCTCTACCTATGGGACCGCGCCGGCTCCGACAACTGATCTGACGGGCCCAGGGTCGCCAGCTCGGGATCCTCGTCGGCTCGCGGCCCTTCGG
>CAZXKG010000009.1:10925-33732 GCA_964641695.1 uncultured Conexibacter sp. | reverse complement strand
CGCCTCCTGCGTCACCCGATCTGACGGCTCCCAGCTCCGTCAGATCCTCTGACGGGCCCAGGGTCGCCAGCTCGGGATCCTCGTCGGCTCGCGGCCCTTCGGCCGCTTCGCCTCCTGCGTCACCCGATCTGACGGCTCCCAGCTCCGTCAGATCCTCTGACGGTCCCAGGGTCGCCGGCTCGGGATCCTCGTCGCTGGGACGAGGTCTGCGAGCGAGCTGAGCTGCCGCAGGTCGAGCGCGACCGATTCTGGGGCCGGTAGTTCCTGGATCCGTATGCGTTGGAGGGCTACAGATCTAAGCCGTAGATGCGGTGGGTCTTGACGACCTTGCCGCCCATCATCTCCATCGCGCGGTTCATCGGCACGTTCGTCTCGAGGATCCAGCCGGTCTCGCCGCCGTGCTGGGGGGTGGAGGCGGCCATGTCGTAGTGCCGTTTGTAGAGGCCGGCGGCAACTCCGGTGTGCTGGTACTCCTGCTTGACGCCGAGGGCGAAGACCCGGACCGCGTCGATCTTCTTGCGCTCGCGCAGGGCGGTGAGCCAGCCGAAGGGGAGCAGGCGGCCGTTGAGCTTGGCGAGGACCTGGTTGTAGTCGGGGAGGGTGAGGCCGACGCCGACCGTCTCCCCGTCCCTGGTCTCGGCGACCATCGCCCAGTTCTCGTCGAGGATCGGCTTCAGGTCCTTGGCGTAGGCGCGGATCTCCTCCTCGGTGAGCGGCACGAAGCCCCAGTTCCTCTCCCAGGCCGCGTTGTAGATCTCCATGAACCGGGAGATCTCGCCGTGCATGTCACTGCGTCGCATCCCGCGAACCGTGATCCCGTGCTCGGGCTCGAGCTTGTCGGCGAGCTCGAACAGCACCGGCAGCACGTCGTTCTTGCCGCTGACGTGGAGCGACCACTTGAGCAGGTCCATCTCCTTCGCCAGCCCGTAGTTCTCGAGCATCGCCGCGTAGTAGGGGTGGTGCCAGTTCTCGAGGATCTGCGGCTTCAGCTCGTGGCCGGAGACGAGCAGCCCGGCCTCGTGGTTGGTCGAGAAGTCGAGCGGGCCGATCACGTGGTCGCGTCCGCGCTCGCGCAGCCAGGCGGTCGCTGCGTCGAGCAGGGCAGTGGCGATCGCGTCGTCGCGCTCAGCCTCGAAGAAGCCGAACTGCCCCCAGTCGTTGTCCTGGACCTGGTTGAAGCGCTCGTCGACCTGGGCGGTGATCCGGCCCACGGCACGGCCGTCGCGCCAGGCCAGGAAGTACTCGGCCTCGGCGTGGCGGAAGTAGGGGTTGCGCTTGCGGTCGAGATGCTTCTTGCGGTCGCTGATCAGCGGCGGGACCCACTGCTCGACCCCGGCGTAGAGGCGGAACGGCAGCATGATGAACTCGCGCAGCTCCGCCTTCCCGGAGACGGGCCGGACTTCGATCGCATCAGACATCGAGCAGCTCCCTGATCTCGGCGATGGTCTTCTCGTTCTCCTCGTGTTGGACGACGACGAGCCCGAGATCCCGGGCCGCCTCGCAGTTCAGCTCCATGTCGTCGACGAACAGGCACTCGCCGGGCTCCGGCCCGCCGAGTCGCTCGAGCGTCAGGTGGTAGATCTCCGGGTCCGGCTTGCGCATGCCGACGAAGGCGGAGTCGACGACGGTCTCGAAGATCTCGTCGACCGGCACCATCGCTCGCCAGAGCGGTTCCCACTCCTTGACGTTGTTGGTCAGGATCGCCATCCGGTGCGTCGCCGACAGCTCGGCCATCAGGGCGATGATCTCGTCGTTGGGGTCGAGCGCCCCGAAGAAGCTCTCGCTGAAGCGCTCCAGCTTCGGCCGCTCGCCGACCAGCGGCTCGAGGCCGTCGCGGAGCAGGTCGACGAAGTGCGGCTCGCTGATCCGCCCGCACTCGAGCTCGAACAGCGGGTTCTTGCCGCCGAGCTGCTCACCGGCGCTCATCAGCGCGATCCCGAGCTGCTCGAGGCCGATGCCGGCCTCCTCGTAGAGCGGCCGGAAGGCGCCGGAGAGCGGGGAGGTGAGAACACCCCCGAAGTCCGAGATGACGTAGCGAATCGGCACGGCGGCGCATTCTGCCCGACCGGGGGGCGGTGCGGCGTCCGCCTCCTGGCAGACGGCCTCTCGCCGAGCGCGTGAGTGCGGCCTCAGGGAGAGAGGATCTCGTAGCCGCCGACGGCGGGCTTGCCGTCGAAGGCCCAGGAGAAGCGGGCTACGGCCAGATGGCTGCCGTCGATCGAGGCGGCGCCGCCCGAGGTTCGCCTACCGGAGCCCCGCTCGAGCGCGATCGTCTCCTCGTCCTCGCCCCAGAGCTCCAGGTTGGCGCGCTCGTGGAGGCCGGCGGCGTCGTAGTGGGTGGAGATCAACGGCTGGGTGAAGTCGATGGGCGGCTGCTCGGGGGTGAGGCGGCCGGCGCCGACGATCTCCTCGCCGTGCTCGCGGGCGTCGGTGGGGCGGAGGGCGACGAGCACGAGGAGTGAGCTCGCGGCGTCGACCGCCCAGACGGTGCGGATGGCGGAGAAGCCATCGGCCGGGAGGGCCCACGCGACCCCGGGCCCGGCGAGCGTCTGCTCCCCGGAGCGGCCGCTGACCGCGATCGGGTTGACGCCGATCCGCGAGACGCCCATGTCGAACTGGATGAACGGACCCGCGGGGCTCCAGGAGATCTCGATCTCGATCCCTTCGGCGTCGGTCGCGAGGACGGCGCGGCCCTCCTCGGCGGGGGAGGAGCCGGTGGCGGTGACGGCGCCCTCTCCGGCGGTGAGGATCGCGCGCGTCTGGCCGGCCTCGGGCACCGCGAGCGAGCAGTAGCCGCCTTCGCCGGTGATGAACGAGTAGATCCGCACGGGGAGAGGCTAAACGGAGGGGCGCGGCGGGCAGCCGCTCAGCCCTCGCCGGGCTTCAGCTCGCGTGGGTCGTCGGCGATCTCGCGGGCGTCGCCGTCGATGTCGTAGCCGCGGTTGGCCGGGGGAGGGGAGCCGCCGGCGCCGTTGTCGTACGGGGGGCCGGCACCCGGTCCGGCGGTGCCGCCGGGACGGCGAGGATCGGCGGGGCCGCCGGGACCCCTGCCCGGCCAGCGGTCGTAGACGAAGAAGAACGAGCGCGCGGGGGTGAAGCGCTTGGCGCCGGCGATCATCAGCCGCCGGACCGCCGCCCGCGACGGCGGGATCAGCAGGATGAAGCCGAAGATGTCGGTGATGAAGCCGGGGCTGAGCAGGAGCGCGCCGCCGAAGACGATCGCAACCCCGTCGAAGGTCTCCTTCGCGGGGATCTTCCCGCTCGAGACCGAGTCGTTGAACTTCCGCCAGGCGGTCTGGCCCTGGGTCCGGGCGAGGGTCGCGCCGAGGATCCCGTCGAGCACCAGCAGGCCGAGCGTGAGCCAGATCCCGATCGCGCCCGCGACCTGGATGATCACGTAGAGCTCCGCGATCGGGAGCAGCAGGAAGAGCAGGATCAGGACGATCGGCACCGCTTCAGAGTAGATGACCCGTTGCACCGGCCATAGGGCTTACGCGAGGAGCCTGAGCCGGCCCTGGCCCCGGCTGAAGTTCCTCGCGATTCGCTCCGAGTCTCGCACCGAACATGAGCCGGCCCTGGCCCGGCAGAAGTTCCGCGCGTTGGCTCGGGAACCGCGGTCCGCTACGGTTGATCCATGGCTGAAACAGCGACCCTCACCGAGGACGTGGTCTACGAGGCGCTCGAGGAGGTCATCGACCCCGAGCTCGGCCTCGACTTCGTCTCCCTCGGACTCGTTTACGACGTCGACATCGAGGGCGAGGGCGACGTCTACGTCACCTTCACCCTGACCACTCCCGCCTGCCCGATCGGCCCCCAGGTCTCCGAGCAGATGAAGGAGTTCGTCGGTGACCTCGACGGCGTCAAGAACGTCTTTCCGAAGATGATCTTCGACCCGCCCTGGTCCCCGGAGATGATGTCCGAGGAGGCCAAGTTCGCGCTCGGGTTCTGAGCGGGGACGCCGACGTCCCGGTCCAGCGATGAGGACCGAGGGCGCCGCGAGCGCAGCCTGAGCCGATGGTCCGCCGCGCGGTCACGATCGGCGTCTACGGGTTCAGCGCCGAGGCCTTCTTCGAGGCGCTGCGGAAGGCCGGGGTGGACGTCCTGCTGGATGTGAGGCAGCGTCGGGGCGTGCGCGGGGCGAAGTACGCCTGGGCGAACTCCAAGCGGCTTCAGGACGGCTTGGAGAAGCACGGGATCGGCTACCGGCATCTACCCGAGCTGGCGCCGACGACTGAGATGCGGGAGCGGCAGTACGAGGCGGACGCCGAAGCGGGGGTGGGGCAGAGAACCCGCACGGAGATCGGCGAGGCGTTCAGGACGGCGTATCTCGAGGAGGTCTTGGCGAAGGTCGACCTCGAATCAGTCTTCGAGGACCTCTCGGCCTCATCGATCCCGGCCCTGTTCTGCGTCGAAGCCGAGCCCCGAGCCTGTCACCGCAGTCTGATCGCAGATCGCCTGGCCGAGCGCTACGGGGTGGAGGTCGAGCACCTGCGGCCGGGCGAGGGCGGCTGAGCGCTGCGGGAGTCGGAGCCGGCCTCCGGCCGGGAGTATTGTCAGCGCCGATGCAGAACCTCCGCGGCAGATTCGCCTGGACCACATGTCTCTGCCTGACTGCCGCCCTCACCGCCGCGGTCCCTGCCGCCGCGCAGAGCGTCAGCTTCGCCCCGGCCGACAACGTGGCGACGGGCACCTTCAACCCCTCAGGGATCGTCAGCGCCAACTTCCTCGACGTGCTGCAGAACGACAGCGTCGCCGTCTCGTCGAGCTACGCCAAGCCGGGGCAGACGTATTACATGACGGTCTTCAACACGGCCTCGAACGGGACGCTCGGGCCGCCGGCGCTGTATCCAAGCGGGGCGGGGCAGCCGAACACCTCGGCCAACGCCGACATCGCCGCGGGCGACTTCAAGAGCCCGGGCTCGGGAGGCGCCGGCCTCGTGATCGCGAACCCGGCCACCAACACCGTGACCGTGCAGGGGAATCCGTTCGGCTTCTCGCCGCCTGCCTACGCGGTTGGCGAGAAGCCCGCCGGCGTCGCCACGCCTGATCTGAACGGCGACGGGGCGGATGATCTCGTCGTCGCCAACGAGGCCTCCGACAACCTCTCGGTGCTGATCAACAACGGCTCGGGAGCGTTCGGCGCCGCGATGCCCGTCGCGCTTGGCTCGGCCGGGTCGGGACCTGGCGAGGTGGGCATCGGCGACTTCAACGGCGACGGCCACGCCGACGTCGCCGTGGCGCTGCAGAGCTCGGCGGCGGTGGCGGTTCTGCTCGGTAATGGCGAGGGCGGCCTCGGCACCCCGACCACGGTGTCGGTCGGCAGCCAGCCGACGGGCGTCGGCGTAGGGGACTTCAACGGTGACGAGGCGCTCGACCTCGCCGTGCCCAGCGGAGGCAACTCGGAGGTAGCGATCGCGCTCGGCAACGGCAACGGGAGCTTCAAGGCGCCGCAGGAGATCACCAGCCTCGCCGCCCCGCAGTCGATAGCCGTGGACGACTTCAATGGTGACGGCCACCCGGACCTAGCGCTGGCAACCGAGGCGACGAGCGGCGGCAGCACAGGCAAGAACCTGGTCTCCGTCCTGCTCGGCAAGGGCGACGGCACCTTCACCTCGTTCGGCGCCAACAAGTTCGAGGTGGGCAACGGCCCGGTCTCGATCGCCTCAGGCCGTCTCCGCGGCCCCGCAGCGCTGCCCGACCTCTTCACGGCCAACTTCGGCTCCAACAACATCTCGGTCCTGATCAACGACACGGCCACCTGCATGGGCAAGCCGGCAACGATCGTCGGCACCAGCGGCCCTGACCGGCTGACCGGCACCAAGAGGGCCGACGTGATCGTCGGCAAGGCCGGTAACGACAAGATCAAGGCCGGGGCCGGCAACGACATCGCCTGCGGCGGTGTGGGCCGAGACCTGCTCAAGGGCGGGAAGGGGAATGACGTCCTGCGGGGCGGACGGCACGCTGACGACCTGCGAGGCCATGCCGGGCGCGATCGTCTCCATGGTGGGGCTGGCAAGGATGCTTGCCGCGGGGGAGCGGGACGGAATCGTCTGCGGCGCTGCGAGTAGGTCTAGAAGCGCTCAGGTAGATCTTCGATCCCGAACTCGAAGGCTCTCCTACGAATACCGTCCACGCTTCTTCGCGATCGGCCATGTCGCCCTTATGGGGTTCTAGGTGAGCATCTGAAGAAGTACGTGGTACAAGGCCCTTGTTTAAGTGTGTCTCGGTTTGACGATCGCTTCCTCCTAGGGCGCTGGTGGGTGATAGGGGATCCTGGGGCGCCGCGGTGAGCCGAGGACGTCCCTCGTTGACCTGCCGTCGGCATCGGTGAGCCAGAAGTGGCGGATCATCTGGAGTCGTCAGCGCTAGCCTCTGCGGAATGATCTTCCTGGGGGTTGACTTAGCATGGGACGAGGGGACCGAGGCGAAGGAAGCCAACCTCTCCGGGGTTGTCGCACTCCGTAGAGACGGCTCTATTGAAGACGCCGGTTGGCGGGCGGGCGTAACCTGCGTTGCTGATTGGCTCGATGAGCTCGCCGGCAAGGATCCGGCGCTCGTTCTCATTGATGCTCCGCTTCTGGTGACGAATGAGAGCGGTCAGCGGTCGTGTGAACGAGAGGTCAGTCGGCGATACGGCCGCTGGAGCGTGGCGGCGCACTCGTCCAACTTGCGATCGCCGAGACAGGCTGGCGTTCGCTTAAGGGAGGAGCTCGAGCGCCGAGGCTGGGCATACGACGATGGCACTGACGGCCCCCCCACGGGAGGTCGGCACTTCAGTGAGTGCTATCCATACACGACCATTGTTGGGGCCGAGGAGTTTGGGTACGACGAAGTGCGACCGCCGTACAAGAAGTTGGACCGTAACCTACCCGTCTCTGAGCGCCGTGCGAGTCGCGCCGCTGTGTGCGATGAGCTGATCCGGCGGGTCGTTGGTCTAGTCGAGGCCGATCCGCCTATCGACCTGCGATCCCATCGGGTGGCCGCGGCTCTTGTCGACGAGCCGTCTCCTTCCCCAGAGGCTGAGCACAAGCAACGCGAGGATCTGTTGGACGCGGCGATCTGCGCTTGGACCGCAGCGCTCTGGAGTGTCCATGGTTTCGGGCGTTGCCAGGTTCTCGGTGCCGGCGAAGCGGACGGGCCGCAGCCAACGATCATCGCCCCCGCCAGGCCGGAGCAGCGAGGTGGGTGACCGAGGGGACGTCAAGGATCTCGCCGAGGCGGCGTTTCAGTTCCTCGCATATGCGAACGATCAAGGTGCTCACCTGGAGACAGCGAACGCGTTGTTAGCCGCATAGGCGCTCGCGAAGCTTGAGGCCTTCGAGCACGTCCTGGCTAGCCCGCCGGGGTTGTCCCGGATTCCAGCGCTTCACGGAGGTCATCTTCCGTCATCTCGGGGCGCACGGAGATCGAGAACTCGTCGGCGCCGCTGCTGGTCTCGGCCAGCTCGCCGAGGCGCCATTCGAGTTTCGCCACAGTGTTCCCGCGAAGGTCCACCAGCGAGATCGCTCGCGCTCTGAAACGATCGTCGTTGCATCGGTCGGTGCCCATTGGAACTCCTCGCGCAGCCCGGTCACCGCCTTCCACCGGTCGCTTCAAGGTGAATCGGCGTCAGGGCGCCGCACAAGACCTCGCGCATCGCGTGGTAAGCGGATGGCTTTACGCGTGGGCGCCAACGGTTGGCATACGGGGAGGGTGCTGTGGTGTGTGGCCGGCGGCTTTGTCGGTTCGAGGATTAGCGCTGGGACCTTCTCGACGAGATAGGAATTTAGGGATGCGACTCGCCAGCGTCACTGTCGAGCACCCAGATCCGCCGTAGCGGAACAAAGGCGGCGACATCATCAGGGAGCTTCTCGAAGCTCTCTACGAAGAGTTGTGCGACGCGATCGAGGTCCCAGAGCTGGATCTGCATGCTGGCCGCCTCCCTTGTCGCCGGTGCGGTGAATCCACCGGTCGATACGAAGATGCCGCGCTCGACGCCGCGCTCCAGGAGGCCATTCAGCTGCCGGATCTCGTCTGGGCCTGTCTTGCTCTCGGGCCGCGCCTTCACTTGGACCTTGACCACGGGGGGCTGCAGGAACAGCGCGTCTTTGCAGGCGTGGATGTCAACTCCGCCATCGGCCCCGGGAGGCGCGGTGTCGGTCGAGTAACCGAGTGCTTGCAGGATCCCAGCTGTCAGATCCTGCATCTCATAGGGCCCGATCGCGGAGATCCGCTTCGCGACGAGCTCCAAGTTGCTGGATTCGAGCTCGCCCGCGGTCTCGGGGGCGTCAGCCTCGGCGTCTGCCGCGTCTGCTTGCGGCGAAGGTACCTTGCCATGCTCCAGGAACTCGCTCAATGCTTCCTGCTGTTTCGGTTTGAAGACCGTGAGCAGCGAGCCCAGGGTGAACAGGAGCCGGTCCGGTAGATCATCGCGGTCGCGACGGGCTATCCAGTCGACATTTCGGACGTTACGGAAGTGCGCAACAGGAGCCTCTTGGCGGTGTTCGAACTCGCCGACGATCCTGCCGCACAGCAGCTCCCTGGTTCCGCCGTCGGGCACGGCCACCAGATCGCCGGCGCGCATGACGCGGGAGAAGCGATCCACCTGCCCTGCGATGTTTCCCGCCTTGCTGCCGGCAGCTTCTCGCGTTTGGGCGAAGAGCTGGTCCCGGGTCAGGCCCGTTGGGTCTCCCGCCTCTCTGAAGCCGATTGCGACCAGACCAAGGCGCTCGAAGTCCTCAGCGAACTGGCCACCTTTCCCGGCTCGGACGACCCAGACCGTTGGTGTGCATTCGACCCCCTCAGGCATGGTCGGCATTCTAGGCTGAAGCAGACTGGTCGCGGGAGGGGGACACTCCGACGTCGACCGTTCCGACGTCACGCGCGGATTGGCCGGTAGTGGGAGACCGCTCGGGGTCGTATGACAACGTCTGTACAATCGCCCCCATGGCTACGAGGGCACCCCGGGATCAGCGCTGGAACCTGCGCGTTGCGGAGTCGGACGACGAGCTTGTGCGCGCTGCGTCGATCTCGGCCCACTCGAGCTTCACGGACTTCGTGAGGCAGGCTGCTGTCGCCGAGGCTAACCGGGTCCTCGCGGACAGAACTCGGTTTGAGTTGGACGAAGAGAGCTGGCAGGCGTTCAACGAGATGCTCGAACGGCCACCGCGGATCCCGGCGGGGCTTCGGGAGCTTTTCTCGAAGCCAAGCGTCTTCGAGTAAGGGCAGCAATGGGCTACTCGCGCCCGGAGGCGCTTCGTGGGAAGCACCGGCTGGACGGGTTCGACTGCGGGAACGAGCTCCTCTCGACGTGGTTGCTCCGGTACTCGCGACATGCGGAAGCGAGCGGGTCGGTTCGCGTGTTCGTAACGACCGTTGAGGAGCGGGTCGTCGGCTACTACGCTCTCGCAGTTGGCCAGGTCGATGCCGCCGACGCCACCTCCCGCGCCATCAAGGGCCAACCTACCGATAGGCCCGTGCCTGTCTTGGTTCTCGCTCGGCTTGCCGTCGATCGAAGGCATCAGGGCAGTGGTCTCGGGCGTTCGCTCCTGCAGGACGCGATGTTGCGTTGTGCGTCGGTCGCCGAAGAGGTGGGCGTGCGGGCTCTCGTCGTTCACGCCGCCGATGACGACGCCAGTGGCTTCTATCTCAGGTTCGGCTTCGAGCGATCCCCGACCGACCCTTTGCACTTGATCCTTCTCATGAAGGACCTGCGTAGATACCTCGGTGATCTGCCTGCTTGAGTCAGGTGGTCGCATTGGCAGTCCCTTGCGAATCTAGCAAGAGAGCTTGCCATCAACGGGAGACCGCCGTAGGGTCTCCGCATGGCTCAAGATCAACCGCGCACGATCGAACGGCACTGCGACGTCTGCGTCATCGGTGGCTCCGCGGCCGGGCTCGCGGCGGCGCTGCAGCTTGGCCGCCAGGGCCGGTCGGTGATCGTCGTCGACTCCGGCGAGCCACGCAACGCGCCGGCTGCGGCGATGCACGGCTACCTCAGCCGCGAGGCGGTAGCGCCGGCGGAGCTGACGGCGGTCGGGCGCGAGGAGGTCCGCAGCTACGGCGGGGAGGTCCTCGCCGGCCGCGCCGTCGACGTGAGCGACGGCGGGGACCGAGGGTTCCGGGTCGAGCTGACGGGCGGGCACTCGATCGTCGCTCGCCGAGTGCTCGCCGCCACGGGACTGGTGGACGTGCTGCCGGAGATCGAAGGTTTCGCCGAGCACTGGGGGCGCGACGTCATCCATTGCCCGTTCTGCCATGGCTACGAGGTTCGGGATCGGAAGCTGGCCTTGATCGTCACTCACCCGATGGGGCTTCATCCCGCCGCCCTGTTCCGGCAGCTGACCGATCGGCTCACCGTCGTCGTCCACGATCCGACCGGCGTCGACGAGAGCGAGCTCGACGTGCTGCGGGCGGGTGGGGTGGAAGTCAAACACGACCAGGTGCGCCGCATCGTCGCCGATGCCGACGGGAAGCTGAGCGCCGTCGAGCTCGCCGCCGGCGGACGGATCGAGGCCGACGCGGTGGTCGTCGGTCCCCGCTTCCGGGCGCGCGCCGAGCCGTTCAGCTCGATCGGCTTGCGGCCGACCCCGCATCCAAGCGGGCTCGGAGACCTCCTGGAGACGAACGCGAGAGGGGAGACCGCGGTGCCCGGCATCTACGCGGTGGGCAACGTGACCGACCCCAGTCATCAGGTCCTGCAGGCCGCTGCCGACGGCAGCCGCGTCGGGGCGATGATCAGCTTCAGCCTCGCCGACGACGACCTCCGGGCCTCAGCGCGCAGCTCAGCGAACCAGAACGACTGGGACCACCGCTACGAAGGCCGCAGGCTGTGGAGCGGCAACGCCAACGGCACGCTCGTCAACGAGGTGAGCGGGATGACGCCCGGGCGGGCGCTCGACGTCGGCGCGGGCGAGGGAGGGGACGCGATCTGGCTGGCCGAGCAGGGCTGGCAGGTGACCGCCAACGACATCTCGCAACATCCGCTGGACCGGCTCAGCGCCGAGGCGCAGCGGCACCGCCTGCCGATCGCGTGTCACCGCGCCGACGTGAGCTCTTCAGACCCGTTCGGATCCTCGACGTTCGACCTCGTCTCGGCGCAGTACGCGTCGATCCCCCGGAGCCCCGACCACCGCGCGATGCACAACATCCTGGCTGCGGTGGCCCCCGGAGGCACGCTGCTGAAGGTCGATCACGACCTCGGACCGATACGCGGGACGATCGACACCCACGTCGCCAGCCGGCCGTTCGACCCCGACGCCTACCTCCGCGTCGAGGACTTCGCCGAGGCGCTCGCCGACTTCCCGGACTGGACCATCGAGGTCTACGAGCAGCGCCCTCGGCCGGCGGGATCCGCGTCCGCCTCGCATCACGTCGACGACGTCGTGCTGCGCGCTCGGCGCAACGAAGCCTGACCGGGCCGGACCGGGATGGGACGGGCCGGGCGATCAGTCGTGAAGGTGGGCGCGCTCGCCGTGGTGGTCGAGGATCGAGAGGATCTCGACCGGGCCCTCGTAGCCGCCCATCGAGTGCGGGGTCATGGTGTCGAAGCTGGCAGCTTGGCCGGTCCGCACCAGGACCTGGCGGTCACCGAGCTGCAGTCGCAGGGTGCCTTTGAGGACGTAGAGCCAGTCGCGGCCCGGGTGGACCCGCGGCTCGGGCAACTTCGCTCGCCGGGGGAAGCGCATCTTCGCGACGACGCGGTCTGAGACATCGTCCGGATCGGTCAGGAGCCAGAACGTGGCGTCGTCTGCGGTATCGCGGCGGGGACGGATGACGACGTCTCCCTCGTCCCGCTCGGCCAGCAGCTCGTCGAGGGTGGTGTCGAGGGCTCGCGCGAGCGTGGCCAGCTGGTCGACCGCGATACGACGGTGTCCGGTTTCGAGGCGGCTCAGCGTGGAAGGGCTGATGCTCGTACGACTCGCCAGCTCGTCAAGGGACCATCCACGGGCTTGGCGCAGCGACCGCAGGCGGATGCGAAGGGTGTCCTCGAGGCGAGCTTCTTGCGTCATCGGCAAGAGTGTATGCCAGCACCAAACTCTGACCAACCGCAGGAGGCTGACGATAGGACGCTCCTTGCCCGCCCAGCGCCTTGCGACTGCCGAAGTCAGTCGATCGGTACATAGGTACCGCTTAGGATGCGCCTCATGGAGGGCGGGGCACGACAGTCAGGCGGCGAGCAGGGGCCCCAGCCCGACGAGAAGCGCCTCCGCCTCGTCCTCATCGCCACCTCGATGGCGATCTTCGCCGTTCAGCTCGACTTCTTCGCGCTCAACCTGTCGCTGCCGGGGATGGCGAGCGACCTTGGCGTGAGCACGGACGACATCCAGTGGGTGATCAGCGGCTACATGCTGGCGCTGGGCGCGTTCCTGATTCCCGGCGGCAGGCTTGGCGATCTGCTCGGTCGCAAGCGGATGCTGATCTGGGGGCTGGCCATCTTCGGAGGCTCGTCGCTGGCCGGCGGGCTTGCCGGTGACGCGAACCTGCTGATCGCGGCTCGAATCGTCCAGGGCGTCGGGGCCGCGGTCCTCTTCCCGGTCGCGATCGCGGTGATCACCAACGCCTTCCCTCCGGAGCGACAGATGCGCGCGATCGGCAACGCCTACGGGCTGGGCGCGATCGCGACGGCCGCCGGGCCGTTCGTCGGCGGCGGCCTCACCGAGCTGGCCGACTGGCGCTGGGTGCTGCTGATCAACGTGCCGATCGCGCTGATGGCGATCTGGCTCGTGATCCGCTCGGTCGAGGAGTCGCGCGACAGCAACGCCCCCCGGCAGATCGACCTTCCCGGGATCGCGCTCGTGGTCGCCGGCGTCGCCGCGGTGACGTTCGCGGTGGACCGCTCCACCGACTGGGGCTTCGCCTCACCCGACACCCTGGCCCTCCTCGCCGTCGGCTTGCTGCTCCTGGTCGGCTTCGTCACCCGCGAGCGCGCGACCGACCAGCCGCTCGTCGACCTGGTCCTGTTCAAGAACGGCCCCTACGTCAAGATCACGCTGCTCGGAACGGTCGCGAACGTGGCCTTCGTCGCCGCGACCTTCGCCATCACCCTCTACCTGCAGCGGGTCGAGGACTACAGCCCCCTCGTCGCAGGCCTCATCTTCATCGCCGCCTCCCTGCCCCTGGCCGCTGCCGGACCTGTCTCGGGGCGCCTCGCCGAGCGCTTCCACATCCCCACGGCGATGGCGATCGCGAGCTTCGTCGGCGCGGCCGGCCTGCTGATCGTCGCGACGGGCTCCGGCCTGACCCTCTACCTGATCGGCCTGGCGCTCTTCGGCGGCGGATACGGGATCGGCTGGTCGATGGTCAGCGTCGGCACCCAGTCGGTCGTCGCTCCCGACCGCGCCGGCGAGGCGTCCGGCGTCACCCTCGCGATCGTGATCGGCGTCGCCGGCCTCTTCGTCGCGATCAGCGCCGCTGCGATTGCTGCGGCGACCGCCGACGGAAGCGATCTCGGCGGAACGATCGAGGTGCTGCTGAGGGTCCTCGCGATCGGCAGCGTCATCGCCGCCGCCGCCCTGCTCGCAACCGCCCGCCCCGGAGCGGCGTTGGGCGGCTTGAGGCCGCCGCCGTCAGGTTCCTGAAGGCTTGGACGACTCCCTACCGGATGAACGAAGAGCGACCGTTCCCAGATGAGGACGTTGCCGCGTGCGTGAGCGATGCGGAGCTTCAACGCGCCCACTTCCTCGAGGACGTCACCGGCCCATACGCGCCAGAGATGGAGGAGATGCGTCAACGCGCTCTCGCGCTGGGCGCGAGCACCGCGACTTACTGGCTCTACTTCCAGTCGCCTCCACGGACTTGGCGCGCGGAGTGCGGCAGGGAGGGATGGCTTCTCCACGACCCCGAGTCGGGATGCCAGCACGAGTTCGTCATGACCGCGATGAGCTGAATCTCGCGCCTACGTCCGCACCTCAGCCGCCCTCACCGGCGCCGGGATCAGTGCCGCAGCGCCGATCACCAGGGCGAAGGCGAGGATCCGGGCGATCTGGCCGGCGGTGTCCTCGGGGATCGGGTCTCCGAAGACGATCGGGCCGGCGACGATCGTGAGCGTGTTGGCGGCCACCGAGGTCATCGCTATCACGGGGACCGCCTTGCCGATCTGGAGGCTCTTGGCGGAGACCGTCAGGCCGACGAAGGACGCGGCGACGATGACCAGCACGAGCGGGTGGAAGAAGGCCGCGATCACGTCGTGCTCCAGCACGCCCGTCTGGGCCTTGATCGAGGTGTCGGAGACGGCCCAGAACAGTCCGGCCGAGGCGCCGAGCGCGATCCCCGCGTGGCTGCTCCTCCAGCCGAACCAGGCGACCATCACGGCCAGCGCCGTGACGACGAGCAGGAAGGTGATCAGCGTCGCCGGCTCGTAGTCGGAGTGGGCCTCGGCTCCGGCCTCGAGCGTCGCGGCGAGGAAGGCCAGCCCGGCGGCCGCCATCGCCACGCCGATCCACTCGCGCTTCGTCACCGGGTGGCCGAAGAGGCGGTCGGCGACGACGGTGAGCAGGACCAGTCCGCCAGCGATCACTGCCTGCACGACCGAGATCGGCGCCAGCGCCAGTGCCGCCACGTGGAAGACCCAGGAGCCCATCGCTACCCCGATCCCCAGCACGTACCAGCGGTTGCGGAAGAGTGCGAGCGACGTCCGCACCGGCCGCGTCCACTCCACCGGCGGCGATCCCACCGCGCCCCGGTGCTTGTAGAGGAACCCGAGCACGCCGAAGAAGGCGGTCAGGACCGCCATCAGGATTCCAACTTCGAAGGAGAGGCTCAACGGGCGGGAAGTCTCTCAAGCGACGGGTACTCGGGTCATGTCGTCCACGTGCCTGCCTCGGCGAGGATCGGCGCGAGGACGCCGAGGGCAAGCGCGACTGATGGACTTGGGGGCAGGGGCCCCGACGCGCCCCGAGCGCCCCGCCCGCCTCACTCAGTCAGTCCGCGGAGGCCCGCTCGGCCTCGCCGGACTCCTCCGCCCGCTTCTCCGCCGAACGCTTGGCGATCGCGACGAGGTCGGCGATCTCGGACTCGATCCCGGCGGCGACCTCGAGGATGTCCTCCATCGAGTCGTAGTCGCCGAGCAGGCCGAAGTCGATCCTGCCGTTGTAGGACATGATCGCCACGGCGAGCACGTGGTTGGGAGGCAGGAACGCCACCGGGAAGGCGTCGAGCAGCTCCCGGCCCAACACGTAGATCGGGATCTGCGGTCCCGGCACGTTGGTGACGATCAGGTTGAAGAGCCTCGTCGAGAAGTTGATCCGCGCGGCCTGCGCGAGCAGCGTCGGCGGGGCGAAGTCGTTGAAGCGGGAGATCACCTCGGCCCCCAGCGCCTTCTTCGAGGACTTGATCCCGTCCATCGCCTCGCGCACGGTCCGCAGCCGCGCCGCCGGATCCTCGACGTAGACGGGCAGCGGCCCCCGTACCGCGGTGATCTGGTTACCCAGATCCCCCTGCTGGTCGTTGCCCCGCACCGACACCGGCACCAACGCCCGCAGCTCCAGCCCCTGTGTCCGGACTCCGCGGCCGTCGAGCCACCTCCGCAGCGCGCCCGCCACCACCGTCAGGACCACGTCGTTGACCGTCCCGCCCAGCTCGTCCTTGATCGCCTTCAGGTCGGCCAGCTCGCCGCGCACCCAGGTGTAGCGGCGGTGCGGGCCGATCGGCTGGTTCAGCGGCAGGTCGGGAGCGGGGTTGGCGAACTCCAGCGCCACCTCGCCGAGTCCCTCGACCGCCTCCTGTAGCGATCTCGCCGCCTCACTCGGGTGAGCGACCGCGTCCGCCAGCCGCCGAGCCGCCCCGATCGGCATCCGCGCCACCCCCTCGAAGCCCCTCGCCGCCAGAGCCGCCCCACTCGGGGAGGGGCTTGGCACCCACTCGCTCTCGACCGGCGTCTCGCGCGGGACCGGGCCGAGGTCGAAGAGCACGGTCGCGATGTCGACCCCGGAGATGCCGTCGACCAACGCGTGATGGGTCTTCGAGATCAGCGCGAAGCGGTCGTCGTCGAGCCCCTCGATCAGCCACAGCTCCCACATCGGCTTGGTCCGGTCGAGCTGCTGGGAGAAGATCCGCGCCGCCTTGCGCCGCAGCAGGTCCTCGCGCCCCGGCGCGGGCAGCGCCGAGTGCCGGACGTGATAGCCGATGTTGAACTGCGGATCGTCGATCCAGAACGGCCTTCCCGTCTCCACCGGGGGGAAGGCGAGCTTCTGCCGGTAGCGCGGAACCAGATGCAGGCGGCTCTCGATGTGGGCGACCAGCTCGTCGTAGCTGGGCGCCGGCCCCTCGAGGATCATCACCCCGCCGATGTGCATGTGGCTGGTCGGCGACTCGTTCGTGAGGAACGAGGCATCCACCGAGCTGAGCCTGTCCATGTGCCGCTGCGACATCCTGCCGCCTAACGTACCGCGCATGCGACGTTCGGGCCATCGCGCGGGACCGTCCCGAAGGCTGCGTACCGCCCTGCTCGCGGGTTGCGCCCTGCTGGCCGCCGCGCTCGCCCTCGTCGGCTGCGGCGGCGAACGGGACCGACCGGGGGAATCGCCGCCCTCCGCCTTCGACGCCGACCGCGCGTTCGCGGATCTGCGTCGCCAGGTCGAGCTCGGCCCGCGGGAGTCCGGCAGCGCGGCGGCCGACCGGTTGGCGAGACGGCTCGCCTCCACCCTCGAGGAGGCCGGCGTCGGCGAGGTCGAGATCCAGCGACCGATGAAGAACGTCGTCGGGCTGATCCCGGGGGAGGGGGAGGGCTACGTCGTGCTCGGCGCCCACTACGACACCAAGGGCGGCATCCCCCGCTTCGAGGGAGCCAACGACGGCGCCTCCGGCGTCGCCACCGTCCTCGAGCTCGCCCGCTCGCTGCCCAACCCGATGCCCGGCCCGTCGATCGCGATCGCGCTCTTCGACGGCGAGGAGGCGCGCGGGGAACGCCCCTTCGCCCTCGACGGCATGCGCGGCAGCCGCCAGTACGTCGAGCTCGCGGCGGCCCCTGAGGAAGACCGCCAGGGCACGCCGGCGCTGGAGGAGATCGAGGCGATGGTCCTGCTCGACATGGTCGGCGACTGCGATCTCGAGATCCCGCGGGAGTCGAACTCCGACCAAGCCCTCTACGCGCACTTCGCCGCCCGCGGCGACCCCGAGGTCTTCGGCGGGGAGACGATCCCGATCAGCGACGACCACATCCCCTTCCTCGAGGCCGGGATCCACGCGGTCGACCTGATCGACTTCGCCTACGGTCCCGGAGGATCCCCGGGCGCCTGGTGGCACACCCCGGGCGACACCCTCGACAAGGTCTGCGCCGAGAGCCTCGGCACGGTGGGGACCGCCGTCGAGCGAGGGCTGTTGCGGCTGCACGAGCTCGGCTAACCTCTCAGGGGCATGACCGCGACCGCCGTCAACGCGCCCTCCCGGGTCCTGCTCGCCGCGCCGCGCGGCTACTGCGCAGGCGTCGACCGGGCCGTCCAGACCGTCGAGCACGCGCTTCGCATCCACGGGGCGCCCGTCTACGTGCGCAAGGAGATCGTCCACAACAAGCACGTGGTCGAGCAGCTCAGCGAGCGTGGAGCGATCTTCGTCGAGGAGGAGACGGAGGTCCCCGAGGGCGAGCTGGTCGTCTTCAGCGCCCACGGCGTCGCCCCCTCGGTCCACGAGAACTCGGCGAAGCGGAACCTGCGGACGATCGACGCTACCTGCCCGTTGGTGACCAAGGTCCACGTCGAGGCTCGCAAGTTCGCGGCCGACGGCTACACGATCATCATGATCGGCCACGAGGGCCACGAGGAGGTCGAGGGCACGATCGGCGAGGCCCCGGAGTCGATCGTCCTGGTCGAGGACATCGACGACGTCGACGAGCTCGAGGTCGAGAACCCCGACAAGCTGGCGATGATCACCCAGACCACCCTCTCGGTCGACGAGACCGCCGGTGTGATCGCCCGCCTCCGCGAGCGCTTCCCCAACATCGTCAGTCCCAAGTCCGACGACATCTGCTACGCCACGACCAACCGCCAGCTCGCGGTCAAGCAGCTCGCCCGCGAGTGCCAGCTCGTGCTCGTGATCGGCTCGCGCAACTCCTCCAACTCCAACCGCCTCGTCGACGTGACCAGGGAGATGGGCACCGACTCCTACCTGATCGACAAGGCCGCCGAGGTCAAGGAGGAGTGGCTCGAGGGCGTCGAGACCGTCGGCATCACCTCCGGCGCCAGCGCTCCCGAGGAGCTCGTCACCGAGCTCGTCGACTTCTTCCGGGACCGTGGCGTGACCGACGTCTCCGAGGTCCACGCGATCAACGAGGACGTCAGGTTCATGCTGCCGAAGCGGATCCGGGTCGAGATCGCCGAGTCGAAGAAGACCGAGGGGGCCGAGGTCTCGTGACCGTACGCCGCGGAGCCCTCCCGGCGCTGCTCGCCGGAGCCCTGGTCGCAGCCGCGGCCGTCGCCAGCGGCGGGCTCGTCGCCCTACTGGCCGCGCTGCCGCCGCTGCTGATCGCCTTCGCCCTCTTCCTCGGCCGGACCGCCGGCGTCGACGCCCTCGTCGAGCTCGCGGATGCGCTCGATCGGCGCGGCGAGGCGCGGCGCGCCGCCACGACGTCCACTCCGGCTCCAAGCTTCGACCTGCTCCCGCTCAGCGCCCGCCCCGTCCTGGGTGGTGCCTCCCGGCGCGGACCGCCTCTCGCGAGCTCGCCGCGCGCGCAGCTCGCCGCCTGACGTCGATCCCACCCGATCGTCATCGCGGCGGCTCGCGGCGGCTTCGTTCGAGAACCGAAACGAACCTTCACGAGAGGAAATCGAGATGAACGGCAAAGTACGCGGGAGCCTGCTCCTGCTCTCCCTGGTCGGCGCGCTCGCGCTGATCGTCGCCCCGAGTGCGTCGGCCCACATGGTCGACGTGGTCGGGGGCAAGACGAAGCTCACGGTGCACGCGAAGCTGAAGAAGAAGCTCGCCAAGCACGATTCCCGCCTCCGGGGCACCAAGTACGACGTGACGAAGGGGGAGTACTCCTTCCACGCCCTGAACGACGGCGGCGGCGGGGGGATATCCCACAAGGGGTCGCTCAGGTTCCGCTCGCCGGACGGCGCCGTGAAGTTCGGCCGGCTCCGGCTGATCGTCCCCCCGCTGGACGACCACCTGCCCCTCGGGGTTCCGAAGCCCGATGCTCCCAGGGTCGCCGCCCCCTTCGTCGTCGCGAAGGTCGACGGGAAGGACGTCGTGGTCGCCAACCTCGGTACCAGGCGCTACGAGGTCACCAACGACTACCCGGGATTCACCGGCCTGGAGATGAAGCTCAACGGGAAGGGCGCGCGGATCCTCAACCGCTTGCTCGATGTCGGCTTCTTCAAGCAGGGCACGAAGATCGGTGAGCTCTCGAATCGCTCGAAGATCGCGGAGGCGCACTGATGAGGACGCGCGGCATCGTGATCGTCGCGGCGCTCGCCGCATCTCTGCTGTTCGCCGCGACGGCCGCCGCGCACATCTACCCGTCCAAGCGCTCGCCCGCCAAGGGTGCCGTCGTCGCGAACGTCAAGCGCGTGAGCATGGAGCTCACGGGTCAGCTCCGCAGCGGTTCGATCAAGGTCAAGAAGAAGAAGAACGGCAAGGTCGTCGTTCGCGGAGGGATGGTCAACGCGGTCAAGGTGGCGACGAAGAAGCGCTCGCTGAAGCGAGGCAAGTACGTCGCCGTCGTCAACGTCACCGCCGCCGACGGCCACGAGCAGAAGTTCAAGTGGTCGTTCCGGGTCCGATGAGGTTCCTGCCGGGAATCGCCGTCGCGCTCGTCGCGGCGGCGGCCCTCGCCGCTCCGGCCTTCGCTCACGTCCAGGTGCGACCGGCCGAGGTCGCGCCTGACGACCCGGTGCTGTGGACGGTGATGGTCCCCAACGAGCAGCGGGCGCGAACGACGTCCGTGGAGGTGCAGGTACCCGATGGGGTGACCCCGTTCTCCTACGCGGAGGTTCCGGGCTGGAAGCGGGAGCTGGTCCTGGCCCCCGACAAGTCGGTCGGGTCGATCAAGTGGACCGGATCGCTGCCGAGCGACGGCCTCGGGGTGTTCACGTTCCTGGCGAGCTCTCCCACCGGGGAGGGTGAGATCGCGTGGAAGGCGATCCAGACCTACTCCAACGGGGACGTCGTGCGCTGGATCGGCGGCCCGGACTCCGGGGAGCCCGCATCGGTGACCACGGTCAGCTCCGACGTCGCCTCGCAGAGCGCGGGCGGCTCCCACGCCGGGCACGACGCCGGCGAGCCGGAGGGGGGCGACGCGCCTGCCGGTGCGGCCGATTCGGGCAGCTCGGGCAGCGACGACGGGTCGACCGCGACCGTGATCTCGATCGTCGCCCTCGTTGCGGCATTGGCAGCGCTGGGCCTCGCCTTCGCGACTCGGCGGCGGGGCTGAGGGATGCGCGGGCGGGCGTCGCGGGCGATCGCGCTCCTGGCAGGGCTCCTGCTGGGAGCGTGCTCGCTCGCGGCCTCGCTTGCGTCCGCCCACCAGGGCGATCCGGACTACCTCTCCGAGGTGACGTCGATCTCGCCTCGGATCCCGGGGCTGAGCGCCGAGATCGTCAACTACGACTCCGATCTCGTGGTCGAGAACCGCTCGGGCTCGGTGGTCGAGCTCGAGGGATACGAGGGGGAGCCGTACCTGCGCTTCCTGCCGGACGGCACGGTCGAGGTCAACACGCGCTCGCCCGCCTACTACCTGAACACCGACCGCTACGGGACGAGTGAGGTTCCCGCCGCGGCCGACCCCGACGCCAGGCCACGGTGGAAGGTGGTGGCCGAGGACGGTCGCTTCGACTGGCACGACCACCGCTCTCACTACATGAGCGAGTCGCTGCCGCCGCAGGTCACCGACGAGGGGCAGCGGACGAAGATCTTCGACTACTCGATCCCGATGCGGATCGACGGGAGACGCGGATCGCTCGACGGGACGCTCTACTGGGTCGGCGAGCCGTCGCCGTCGCGGCTGCCGTTCATCCTCATCGCCACCGCGCTCCTGCTCCTGGTCCCGATCGCGGTGCTGATCCGGCGGCGTCGCTCCGCCTCCGAGGACGACGACGGCGAGGCCGGGGGATCCGCTCGCCCAGGCGAGCGCGGGGAAGCGTGGTAGCCGCCCGCGCGCTGTCCGTCGCGCTGGCGGCGGTCGTGCTGCTCGCCCTCGCGCCGGCGGTCGCGTCCGCTCACGCGATCCTGCAGGAGTCCTCGCCCGAGCGGGGGGAGACGCTCGACTCCTCGCCCGATCGGATCGAGTTCCGCTTCAACGAGCCGGTCGAGACGTCGTTCGGGGCGATCCGCCTGTTCGACTCCGACGGCGAGCAGATCCCGGCGAGCGAGGTCTCCCATCCAGCCGACGATCAGTCGTCGATCTCCTCGGCCCCGCTGGAGGAGCTCGAGGATGGCAGCTACACGGCCGTCTACCGGGTCGTCTCTGCCGACTCCCATCCGATCTCCGGAGGGCTCGTCTTCTCCGTCGGCTCGCCCGACGAGGGCGGGACCCCGATCTCCGAGCTGATCGGCGAGGAGTCGGGCGCCAAGCCCGACTCGCCCGCGTTCGTGATCGATCGCTGGCTGGGCTACGTCTCGACCGCGCTGCTGGTCGGTGGCCTGATCTTCCTGCTCGCCGTCTGGCGGCCGGCGCTCTGGCGCGCGAGCACCCACCGGCCGGCGTCGGCGCCGTTCGAGTCGCGGATGCGGCTCGTCCTGCGGGTCGGCGCCGTGATCGGCTTGCTGTCGGCGCTCGCGTCGTTGCCGATCCAGGCCGCGACGGCGGCGGGGGTGCCCCTGCTCGATGGCTTCGACGCCGGCCTGATCGGCGACGTCGTCGACACCCGCTACGGGACGATCGCGCTGTTGCGGGCGATCGCGTGGGCGGCGATCGCCTTCTACGTGCTCCTGGCGCCCGCTTCGATCTGGTCGCGCACCGCGAGCGTCGCCGCGGCGCTCGCGGTTCCCGCGGCCCTGCTCGTGATTGCGCCGGCGCTCTCCGGCCACGCGTCCACCCAGGGGACGACGGCACTGCTGGTCCCCGGATCCGCCGCCCACGTGGGCGCGATGGCGATCTGGCTCGGGGGCCTGCTGGCACTCCTCGCCGTGGTGCCAAGCGGAACTCGCGTCCTGCCGAGCGCCGAGCGCCCGGCCTTGCTGGGGGAGATCCTCCGGCGCTTCTCGCCGATCGCGCTCTGGTCGGTCGTCGTGCTGGCGATCGGAGGGGTGATCCAGGCGGTGATCGAGGTCGGCAGCTTCCCGGCGCTCGTCGACGACGGGTATGGGCGGGCGGTGCTCGCCAAGGCGCTGATCCTGACCCTGCTCGTACTGCTCGGCCGGCACAACCGCTCGCGCATCATCCCCGCGATCGCTGGGCTCGCCGCAAGCCGGGGATCGGCGCTGGGAGCGGTCGGGCGTCGGCTCCGCGCCAACCTCCGTGCCGAGGTCGCCTTGATCGGATTGGCGCTGGTGGCGAGCGCGCTGCTCGTCGGCTACTCACCGTCGGCCGACGAGCAGCGCGGTCCGATCTCCGGCAGCGTCACCCTGACCTCGCTCGGCGACACGTTGCTCGAGTACACGGTCGAGCCCGCCACGCAGGGGCCGAACGCGATCCACCTCTACCTCCTCGACGGCGAGGATGGGAGCCCGAGGCAGCCGAAGGAGGCGACCGCTTCGATCGAGCTACCGGAGAAGGGGGTGGGGCCGCTCGACGTCGATCTGCGGCGTTCGGGGCCGGGCCACTACATGGCCCCGAACGCCGACTTCACGATCCCTGGTGACTGGAACCTGACGGTCGAGGTCCGCACGTCCAAGTTCGACGCCGACGAGACGACGATCGAAGTCCCGATCAGCTGAGCTCTTGCTCTGACGAGTT
>CAZXKG010000009.1:0-10825 GCA_964641695.1 uncultured Conexibacter sp. | reverse complement strand
AGATCGCGCGTCGCAGGAGGCGAAGCGGCCGGGTGGGCCGTGAGCCGACGAGACGACGATCGAAGTCCCGATCAGCTGAGCTCTTGCTCTGACGAGTTCGGGAGCCGTCAGATCGCGCGTCGCAGGAGGCGAAGCGGCCGGGTGGGCCGTGAGCCGACGAGACGCGCGAGCTGACGACTCCCGAACCGTCAGACGCCGTCGAGGAGGCGCCAGTTGGCTTCGAACGCGCTCTCGGCTGCGGCGACGACGACGTCCTCGTCGCGCTCGCTGCAGATCAGCTCTTCGAGCAGTGCCTTGCCCTCCTCGGCGTGCTCGACGTCACGGCCGCGGTGGACGGTGAAGTAGCGGACGCCCTCCTTGGAGTCGACGCCGTAGTGCTCGGCGAGCCCCTCGAGCTTCGTCTTCGAGATCTCCGGCTGACCGCTCTCGATCGCGTAGAGGCGGCCGAGCGCGGCCAGCGCGCCGTCACGGCTGGTCCAGGCCTCGACGCACTCGCCGGTCTCGGCGTTGGCTTCGGCGGAGGCGTCGCCCTCGACGGCGTCGACGAACCCGTCCCAGAGGCGGATGTGGTCGCGCTCCTCGTCGGCGTGCGAGCGGAGCGCGGGATGGTCCGTGAGCTCGTCGGCGATCTGCTCCGAGAGGTCGGCGATCGCGACGACCGCGTGGCGGTACTGACCGGAGTACCGGGAGAGCTCCTCGGTGGTCAGCTCGCCGGCGTTCCAGCGCTGGTAGAAGGGGTGGTCGAGCACGTTACGGCGCTCGCGGGCGGCCTCGATGCGGTCCCAGACAGTGCTTGCCATTTGAGTCGTCCTCCGGCGTCGGTTGCGGAAGGCGAGCATAATGCCCGTCGCCGACGTGCGTCCCGGCCGCTCCGACATAGCCATTCCTCCGTTTCCCCCGGGACTCACCTGGATCGGGACGGACGACCCGATCAGCGAGCGGCTCACCGCCCGAGGCCCCGTCCTCGTTCACTTCTTCGAGGTCGGGGAGCTGAGCAGCGTGCGCACCCTGCCGTTCGTCCAGGGGCTGGCCGACGCGCTCGGAAGCGGTGGACTCACGGTCCTCGGCGTCCACTCCCCGCGGTCGGCTCTGGCGCAGAGCGACGAGGCGCTCGCGGCGGCCGTGGAGCGTCTCGGCATCCGCTTTCCCGTCGGAAACGACGACGGCCACCGGATCTGGCACCAGTACGGGTGCAAGGGTTGGCCTTCGACCTTCCTCTGGGGCCAGGGCGGCATCCTCCGCTACGCCCACTTCGGCGAGGGCGCCTATCACGAGACCGAGGCGGAGATCCGGGCCGAGCTTGCGGCGAAGGGCTCGGCGTTGCCGGATCCGATCGCCCCCGAGCCACCCAAGGGCAAGCCGCCGAAGATCGAGCATCCCAGCGACGAGATCTTCCCCGGCGGATCCCACGACGTCCCCTGGGCGCCGTCGAGCCCGGGCGAGCCGATGATCGTCGAGTACGCGGGCGGTGGCGCCTGGGCCGCGATGGACGGCGAGGGCACGGTGCAGGTGTCGGTCGACGGCAAGCCCTCGGCGAGTATCGAGCTTACGGGCCCGGGTCTCTACGAGCTGTCGAGCCACCACAAGCACGGCATCCACGAGGTCGGCCTGGTCCTCGACGGCGAGATCCGCGTCTGGTCCGTCGCCTTCTCGCCGGGCGTACGTTGAGCCGCCGCGCTTCCGGCGCCACGAGTGTCGCGTTGTTCCCGGAATCCGGCAGTACCGCGACACTCGTCCGGCGCAGTGGTCATCCAACTCTGAGGTCTGCGGATTCGCCACTCACTTCCAGCAGGTGGGCAAGTAGCGAGGCCACGCCCTCGGGATCGCCGACGACCTGCGCCCAGCGCAGCCGGTGCACTCGCCAGCCGGCGATGGTCAGTGCTTGATCTCGCTTGGCGTCGTCGGTCGCTGAGATGGGGTTGTCGTGCCAGCGGCTGTCGCACTCAACCACAAGGCGTGCTCGGCGCCAGACGCAGTCGACCTCGTAACGGCGCCCGCCTGCCTGAAGGGTGATGTTCATCTCGGGCAGCGGGAGATCCGCCTGGCGACAGAGCCTGAAGATCCTGCGTTCCAGCTCGCTTCTGGTCTTCCCCGGGACGTGGGCTTGGCGCAGGAGCGGGCGGATCTGGGCAGCGCCGCGTCTCCGTGGGACCGCGTCGATCACGGCCTCGATGGCCGGAACGTCGAGGAGCCCCCGTCCGCTTGCCTCCTTGATCGCCCTGGGGAGCGCCACGGGTGCCGTCGCGGCGATGTCGGCAAGGGTTCGGGATGGACTCGTGCACGGAACGTTGTCGACGAGCGAGCGCTCCTCCGCCTTGACTTGCGAGCGGTGGATATGAATTCCGGTCCGCGGCCTGGCCCTTCCTCCAGTGGTGATCGTGAGTGCGCCGGCGAGCGGTGCGTTGAGGCCATGCAACTCCCCGGCGAGCAGGTGCGAGGCGAGGGCGTCTGGACCGCAGGCCAGGCAGGCGGCCAGGATCACCGCTTCACGCGTCGACGGCGGATGACCCAGCGAGTAGATCCCGCGGTATACGCGGTAGAGATGCTTTGCTTTGACGGCGCGGCTGATCGAGCTGGAGCTGAACCCGGCCTCCATCAGCTGAACGTGGGTGAGGATGCCGTGTCGGCGAGCGGCGATCGCTCCCACCCTTGCCCACCCGTCCGGCGTCGCCATGCGACCACCTTGCCGAGGAAACTCGCACGCGTGGGTGACGGTTTGTGACTTTATGTCGAGACGCCGCGCTGTCGGCGGGGACGAGTGCCGCGTTGTTCCCGGAATCCGGCAGTACCGCGACACTCGTCCCCGCGCGTGGATGGCGCACGTGGAGCCGGTACGCTCAGCGGCCGTGAGCTGGCGTGATCGCATCGTCGGGATCGTGCTCGGTCTGATCATCGGGATCGCGGCGCTGATCTTCTTCGTCTTCGGGTTCTCAGGCGAGTCCGTCGACGCGCCGTCGCTGGACACGCCGGGTGCCGCGACGACCACAACCACAACCGGCGAATAGCCGAAGGGGGATCTCGAATGCAGTCGAACCGAGCAAGAGTGGCGGTAGTGGTCCTGGCCCTGGCGATCCTGGTGGCGCTCTTCTTCATCTTCCGCGACGACGACTCCTCCCCTGACGAGACCGCGGCCACGACGACGGGCACGAGCGCGACGACCACCGCTACCCCGGCCGAGAAACCGAAGCAGCCGAAGCCGAAACCCGAGCCGGCCGCTGTTCCCGAGATCGTCGTCGTCGGCGGCGAGCCGAAGGGCGGCGTCGCCGAGCTCGAGTTCGAGCGGGGGGAGAGGATCGAGTTCGTCGTCCGCTCCGACGTCGCCGAGGAGATCCACGTCCACGGCTATGACGTGACCGCGGAGATCCCCGCGGGCGGCAAGGCGAAGGTGTCGTTCCCGGCAGAGCTCGAGGGCATCTTCGAGGTGGAGCTGCACGGATCCGGCGCGCTGATCGCGGAGCTGACAGTCGAGCCATGAGCAGCCGGCGCCTCGACGGTCTCCCCGCCGGGGCCAAGTGGGGCGTCGCGGCGCTCTTCGTCGCCCTGACGACGGCGGCCGCGTTGCTACCCGGGGCCGCCGACGCCCACGGTCTCGTCGGCCGCTCCGATCTGCCGATCCCCGACTGGCTCTTCGCCTGGGGCGCGTCGATCATCCTGATCGTCTCGTTCGCCGGCCTCACCCTGGCCTGGCGCCAGGTTCGCTTCGAGGACTACCGCTGGAGGGCCGTCAGCGACGCGCTCGCCGCCGTCCTCACAGGCCGCCCGGCCCACATCCTCGCCGGGACGATCGGCGTCCTGCTTCTCGGCTTCGTCCTCTGGACCGGCATCGACGGGGTCGAGGCACCCGACCGGAACTTCTCGGTCACCTTCGTCTTCGTCACCTTCTGGCTCGGCTTCGTCGGCCTCAGCGTGATCTTCGGAGACGTCTTCCGGGCTTTCAACCCATGGCGGGTGATCGGGCTGACCTTCGCTGGCGCCTTCTCCAAGCTCGTCGGCCAGCGGGTCGAGGCGCCGCTCGCCTACCCGGAGCGGCTCGGCCGCTGGCCCGCCGTGATCGGCCTCTTCGCCTTCCTCTTCCTGGAGCTGGTCTGGGGGCAGTCTGGGTTCGCTACCGCCGGGGTGACGCCGACGACGATCGCGATCGCGACGATCGTCTACTCGGCGATCACGTTCACGGCGATGGCCCTCTTCGGGGTCGAGAAGTGGATCGACCGCGGCGAGGCCTTCTCCCAGTACTTCGGCATGTTCGCGAGCCTCTCCCCGTTCGAGACGCGAGACGGCAAGCTCGGCCGGCGCCCCTTCCTGGCCGGCTCCACCAAGTGGGCGAGCTGCGCCGGATCGCTCGCCCTCGTCCTCGTCGCGATCGGCGGGACCACCTTCGACGGCGCCTCCGAGGGGGCGCTCAAGGATCCGATCTCGTCCTGCTTCCAGTGGCTCACCGACGCCGGCCTGGAGCCGGTCACCGCCTTGCGGCTCGTCAACGCCGCCTTCCTCGCGGCGACGATCGGGATCGTCTCCGGGATCTTCTGGGCGGGGATCTACGGGATGCGAACCGTCGACAAGCGCCGCAGCGCCGCCGAGCTCGGTCGCGCCTTCGCGCACGCCTTCATCCCGATCGCGCTCGCCTACCTCGTCGCCCATTACTTCAGCCTGGTCATCTACCAGGAGCAGGCGCAGTTCACCTTCCTGCTCTCCGACCCCTTGGGCGACGGCTCCGACTACTTCGGCCTGGCCGACACCGGCATCGACTACGGGCTCGTCAGCGCCACCGCCATCTGGTACGTGCAGTTCGGCGCGATCGTCGTCGGTCACGTGGTCGCCCTGGCCCTCGGGCACGACCGCGCCCTGAAGCTCTGGCCCAACTACCGCGACGCCGCCTACTCGCAGATCTGGATGCTGGTGACGATGGTCTTCTTCAGCGTCCTCGGCCTCTTCCTGCTCTCGCAGGCCAACGGCTAGAGAAAGACAACTGCGCGACTTGCAGCCCCAATCCGGTGGTCTTGGCTGCTCGCCTGCGCCGGACCATGGGCGAAGCCCGACGGTCCTCATGGGAGTCGGGCTCAGCCGCGGGCGATCGTGATCGTCTGCGAGGTCTTCTGCTTGCCGGAGGAGAGCTGCAGCTTCAGCTTCGCGGGGCCCTTGCCGCGCTTGACGGGAGCCTTCACGGTGCGTGGGCGGGTGGATACCGCGAACCGCTTGCCGCCGACCTTCAGCTTCGCGGCCACGGTCGAGGCGACGCGCAGCTTCGCGCTCTTCGCCTTCTTGCCGAGCTTCTCCGGCGCCGCGAGGGCGAGGAACCCGGGCTTGACGGCCTGGACCACGACCTGCACGGTCGCGCGCCCGGTCTTGCCGCCCTGCTTGGCCGAGAGCTGGATCCTGCGCTTGCCCGGCCGGAGGCCGTCGGCGAGGACGGAGGGCCCCTTGCCGAGCTTCTTGCGCCCGTCTCTCCACACCAGCCCCTTGCCCTTCAGCAGGCGTCCGCCGGCTCCGGTGGCGCTCCCGCGCAGCGACAGCGGCGCATCGGCACGGATCGTCAGCTTGCCGGCAGGCTCCTCGATCGTCACCTGCGGGGCGGGCGGGATGACGGTGAAGCGCTTCGAGGTCTTCACGGCCTCGTTGAAGCCGTCGTCGATCCGCACCCTCACCACGGCCTTCTTCGATCCGCTCAGCATCGAGGTGAGGACGCGTGCCTTACCCGTGTCGGGACCGATGAAGACGGTGCTCCAACTCCTGCCGTTGGTGGAGAACTCGACGGTCGCGGTCAGCTCGCCCCCGTCGGGATCGTTCGAGCTCCAGGTCACGTTCATCGCCTTGCCCTTGACCTTGGAGCGGGCCTTCGGCGCCTTCAGTCGCAGCGTCGGCGGGCTCGGGGAGCCCACGCGTCGCGTTCCCGTCTCGTTGCCCCGCTTGAGGAAGACCTGCTCGGTCCCCTCCGGCGCGGGAACCGTCCCCACGATCAGCTTGCCGGGACCGTCGCCCGTCTCGTGGGCGACGACCCGCTGCTCGGCCAGCACCGACCCGTCGGCCCGCGTCGCCTGCAGCACGTACGGAGAGGAGGCCGGCCCGGCCGGCTCGGGAACGCTCGTCGGCGCGACCGCGGTGATCCCGAGATCGCCGTCGGAGGTCTCGACCGCGGTCACCCGCAGCAGGCGCTCGCCGTTCGGGTTCGCGTTGCCGCGCCGCGCCGCCGCCCGCTCGGCCCTGACGACTCCCGCCTTCACCTCGGCGGAGTTGACCCGCCAGCCGCTGAGCGCCCGCCAGCCACGGGCGGACATCCAGACGCCGTTCTCGTCGTCGGCGCAGTAGCTCATCAGGTCGTAGAGCTGGCCGGGCCTTTCCTCGACCCCGGGTGCGATCACGGCGAACGGGCCGCGAGAGGTGGCCGCGCGCTGTGTGGTGTTGAGTCCGATCCCGTCCAGGAACCCCTTCTGGTCCGGCGGCCACGACTCGCCTTCCTGGTCGTCGTCCGGCCCGGTGCCGGGGCAGCTGAGGCCGGCATGCGGACGGCTGAAGGCGTGCTGAAGCTCGTGGGCGACCGCGGTGAACGGCCGGATGACCGTCGCGTAGCCGATCGCGCAGGGCAGCAGGCCCGCGGCGAGGAACTCCCCTCGCATCGCGCCGGGAAGCTGGCCGTTCGTGCCGCTGATCAGCCCCATCGGGACCCGGTCGCACTCGTCGATGTCGACGTCGTCGGCGACCCGCTCGAGCCGGTCGAAGAGCTCGCCCTGCAGGTACTCGCGGTACTTGGGGCTGCCCTTCGCGTAGGTGTCCTCGTCGCAGGGGAAGACCCCGAGGAAGCAGCTCTCGACCTTGATGCTCTCGGCGTGGATCAGGTCTCCCACCTCGGCTTGGGCCTGGTAGCCGTGGACCTCCAGCAGCAGGGGCGTCACTCGCTTGGCGGGCTCGAAGGCCTTCTCGGCGCGGTTGACCGGCGGCTGCCCGCCGTCGGTCAACGCCACCGGCTCGATCGGTGCCACCCGGGTGTTTCCGAACGATGCTCCCGTCAGCCTGAACGTGGATCTGTTGGCGCACTGGGAGTCGCATCCGATCGACGCCGGGTTGACCCGGGCGACCAGATCTATCGTGCCCTTGCGGGTCCACTCGTCGGGGATCGCGAACGAGTAGGGAGCGTTGGGCTCGCTGCGAAGGGCCGGGCCGACGGTTCGGTCCCCGACCTGGAGCAGCCCAGGGCGGCCGACCGGCTGGATCGTCCCGAGGCTCCTGCCGCCGGCGAACCCCTCGAGGGTCGCGGGAACGTTGGCGATGCCCCCGACCGGCCCGCTGGTGAGGGTCGAGTAGACGCGGACGACGGTGGCCAGCGCGGCCTTGAGCGGCACCTCGCCGGAGGGGCCGGCGTTGGTGGTCCCGTAGGCGCGGGTTCGCGGCTGGTTCTCGGGCAGGGTGAAGCTGATCTGCCCGGGGGCCAGGAACGGCCCCGCGGTGTGGGTGAACGACGGCTGGATCGCCTGGGTGATCGCGACGTCGTTGACCTGGGTGTCGATCGCGCCCGTCAGCGGCCGCGGCGGTCCGCAGGGCGGGGGCGCCCCGCCGACGTCGAACTTCATCACCTTCGAGCCCGCGCGCGGCCCTCCGGGGCCGTCGTAGCGGGCCGCCGTGTCGACCACGTAGAAGCTGCCGCGGCAGTCGACGGCGATCGCCGACGGCCCGTTCATCTGGCCCGTGCCGATCCCCGCGGCGCCGAGGTGCCTGATCGCGGCGCCGTTGCCGTAGTCGATCTCGGTCACCCGCGAGTTGCGGTAGTCGGCCACGTAGACCAGATCTCTCGAACCGCCGCCGACGTCGCGCAGGGAGACGTCCCTGAGCACGGTCGTGTTCAGGCTCCGCTTCAGATCGAGCGAGTACCGAGCCACGCCGCCCTCGTCGACGTTGCCGGTCCTGAACGAGATCAGGACCGTGTCCCCGGCGACCGAGACGTCGTTGACCGCCCAGCTGGAGCTCAGGTTGAGCCGTTCCTGCTGGCTGCCGTCGGGACCGAGCTTGTAGATCGTGTTGACCCCCTCGCTGACGTAGATGCTCCCGTCGGGGCCGACGGCGACCTTGTCGACGTCGATCTGCGAGCCGTTGGCGCGGCGGGCGGTGAACGTCGTCTCCAGCTCGCCTCCGGTGTCGATCTTGGCGATGCGGTTGGACCCGGCGCCGTAGGAGACGTAGACGTAGCCGCGGTCGTCGGCCGCGATCCCCGTCGGCGTCTCGAGGTTGGTGGGCGGGGGCCCGACGTTGGGTAGCGAGGCAACGAAGCGGCCCGAGTAGTCGAACTTGACCACCCGGTTCTCCGTCATGTCGGCGACCCAGGGGTTGCCGTCGGCGTCGACTGCGATGCTGATCCCGTGCCCGAGGCGCTCGGGCGGATCGGCGCCGGGCTCCCCGAACTCGAAGGCGTACTCCTGTGCGAACGCGGACCCTGTGCCGGCGATGCCCACCGCTGCGATGGCGATCGTCGCGATGAGGGCTCTCACGCCGGTGTCCCGCGCTTTCCTGCGAGTGGTCGGCGGCTCATCGATCCTCCCTCGGACGGTTCGTTGCGCTTCCAGTATGCGCCCCGGTTCGGGAATGTCAAGACGTCTCCGGTTGGACGGTGTCAGGCGGATGGCATACTGGCGCGGTGTGCATGCAATGCGTAGGAGCGTCCGTCACCGCGATCGGCGCCGCCTCGGGCATCCGCGCCTATCTGGCCATGCGCGCCCCCACTTGGTTGACTCGAGGGCTGCTCCAGATGATCACCGGCGCGCTATTCGGCGTGGCCCTGATCGTCGCATCGGTCAGCTTCGCCTGACCTGAGCGGAATGATCGGCGGAGACGGCCGTTATCGCCCGACTCGGTGGACCCGGCCAGCCCGGCCGTCGAAGCTGTCAGTCCACGTCCTGCAGCGCCTCCACGGCGACGACCAGACGGGCCCGGTCCTCCGGGGCCAGGCCCTCGAAGCGAAGCACCACGTTGGCCACCCGGAAGCAGGTGAGCACCGGGGCGGTCTCGCAGCGGGTGAACTCCTCACGCGCCAGGTCGGCGTCCTCGTAGGCGATCATCGTCGCCGCGCCGTGGGTGTGGGCGTGGCTTTCGCCGTTGCCGCTCGGGGTGGGAGCGGCCTCTGTGAAGGACACCGAGCGCACCGGCTCGCCCTCCTCGTTCTCGGTGATCACGGGACCGAGCGCGAGGGCGCCGCCGGCAGCGTTGATCTCCTCGACGAACTCCTCGGGGGTGAAGCTCCGCTCGCCGCCGCACCCGATGACGATCGCGGCGCCTACCGAGAGGATCGCGGCGCCCGCTGTCACCAGGCCGCGAGGCATCCTCCGCTCAGCCGTGCAGGAGCTCGCCGAGGCGGCGCTCGAGCGCTCCCGCGAGCGCGTCGGCGACGGCTCCCTTCGGCACCCGCTCGACCAGCTCGGCGAGGAAGCCGCCGACGATCAACTCGCTCGCGAGATCCTCGTCGAGCCCGCGGGAGGTCAGGTAGAAGAGCTGCTCGGGGTCGATCTGCGCGATCGCGGCCGCGTGCGTGCAGGCGACGTCGTCAGCTTCGATCTCGAGTCCGGGGATCGCGTCGGCGTGGGCTCGCTTGGAGAGGATCAGGTTGCGGCAGTCCTGGAAGGCGTCGGTCCGCTGAGCGCCCTTGTCGACGTTGATCATGCCGCGCCAGACGGCCGTCGAGCGTCCGTCGAGCACCCCGCGGAAGGCGAGGTCGGAGGTGGTGTCCTCGGCCGCGTGCTCCTGCGTGGTGTCGTAGTCGAGGTGCTGGCGGCCGTTGCCGACGTAGGCGCCGGTGACGCGCGCCTCGGCGCCACGGCCGGCCAGCTTGGTCTCCATCCGGAACTTGCCGTTGGCCGAGCCGAAGCCGAGGGCGACCCACTCGAGGGTGCCGTCGCGCTCGACCTCCGCACGCTGGGTGGCGAAAGCCCACGAGGTGGGGGAGAGGGCCTGACCGCAGACGTAGCGGAGGTTCGCTCCGGCGCCGATTATGAGCTCGGTGACGCCGTTGAACAGGCCCCCGGTGTTCTCGTCCGCGGAGAGGTAGCGCTCCCAGACCTCGGCCTGCGCGCCCTCCTCGAGGATGATCAGGCTGCGCCAGTTCAAGCTGTGTCCGGCCTCGCGCTGGATCGCCGTCAGCGAGATCGGGGCCTCAGGTTGGGCGCCCTTCGGCACGTAGACGAGGGCGCCGCCGCTCCAGGATGCCTCGTTGGCCGTCACGAACGGATCACCCTCGCCGGCGACGATCGCCCCCAGGCGCTCACCGACCAGCTCGGGATAGCGGTCGGCGGCGACGTCGAGCGGGACGACGACCGGGCCGTCCGGCCGTCCGTTGCCGCTGAGATCGGCGCCGATCTCAGCGATCACCGCTCCATCGACCTGGGTGATCCCCTCAGCTCCCTCGGGGACCGCGAGCGCGCCCTGGCCGGGGGAGACCTCGGATCCGCCGCGGGCCGGCGGGAAGGCTGCCAGGTCGAGCGTCGAGAGGTCGGTGAACTCCCATCCTTTGACCTTCGGGCCCGGGAGCGCGAGGGACGTGGCGGCATCGGCGGCCGCGGCGCGGCGGGCGCGTAGCCATTCGGGTTGTTCGAGAATCTGCGTTGTCATCTGTCCTGAATCCAGTCCTGTTCTAGGAATTTCGGGAGGTCCCGGGCGTGCTCGTCGAGGCCCGGCGGTGCGGGACGGTGCCCGACGCGCCGGTGACCCGAGGACGCCGCGGAGCGCGCCCGCGGGCCCCGAGATCAGCCGATCGAGCCCTCCATCTGCAGCTCGATCAGGCGGTTGAGCTCGACCGCGTACTCCATCGGCAGCTCCTTGACGACCGGCTCGATGAAGCCGTTGACGATCA
>CAZXKG010000008.1:44251-50060 GCA_964641695.1 uncultured Conexibacter sp. | reverse complement strand
GCGGACCTTCGAGCCAATCGCCTCGACCGCGCCCGGTTCCTGGCCGAGAACGCCGGCTTCGCCCGCGCCGCGATCGAGGCCGGCTTGGTCTGGATCGGCCCGCCGCCGGACGCGATCGAGGCGATGGGCTCGAAGGTCCGCGCCCGGGCTCTGATGGAGGAGGCCGGGGTTCCGGTCGTGCCCGGTGCCGAGCTGGACGCCGACGACGACGCCACGGCGATCGGCGAGCGGATCGGGTATCCGCTCCTCGTCAAGGCCTCCGCGGGGGGCGGCGGGAAGGGCATGCGTCCCGTCTCCGCGCCCGGCGAGCTCGAGAGCGCCCTCGCGGGCGCGCGCCGCGAGGCTGAGGCCGCCTTCGGCGATGCGACGGTGTTCCTGGAGCGGTACCTGAAGCGGCCGCGCCACATCGAGATCCAGGTCTTCGCCGACCGTCGTGGCAACACGGTCAGCCTCGGGGAGCGGGAGTGCTCGCTGCAGCGGCGGCACCAGAAGGTCGTCGAGGAGGCGCCGTCGGTCGCGGTCGACGGGGAGCTGCGCCGGCGTCTGGGCGAGGCGGCCGTCGCCGCGGCAAGGGCGGTCGGCTACGTCGGTGCGGGGACCGTCGAGTTCCTCCTGGAGGAGAGCGGCCGGTTCCACTTCCTCGAGATGAACACCCGCCTGCAGGTCGAGCATCCGGTCACCGAGCTGGTCTACGGAGTCGATCTCGTCGCCGAGCAGCTCGCAGTCGCGGCGGGCGAGCCGCTGTCGGCCCGTGCGTCCGAGCCGGAGCTGCGGGGACACGCGATCGAGGTTCGCCTCTACGCCGAGGACCCGGCGTCGGGCTTCCTCCCGCAGACCGGCGCGCTGACCCGGTTCGCAGTGGCCGACGCCGAGCCCTTCGCCGCGGCCGACGCGGCCGGGCCGGCCGGGCTGAGGATCGACTCCGGGGTCGAGACCGGCAGCGTCGTCGGCTCCGACTACGACCCGATGCTCGCCAAGCTGATCTCCTGGGCGCCGACCCGCGAGGCCGCCGCGCGCAGGCTCGCGACCGCCCTGCGTAAGGCCGAGATCGACGGCCTCGTGACCAACCGGGATTTCCTGGTTGCGCTCCTCGAGTCCGAGGAGCTCCTCCTGGGCCGGACCGACACCGGCCTGATCGAGCGCGAGCCGGCCTTCTCCTCGGCCGGCTGCGTCTCCGCGCGGGAGCTCCCCGCCTACGCGGCGGCGGCCGCGCTCGCAGCGATGGCGGAGCGGCGGGCGAGCGCGAACGTGATGGCCTTCGCCCCGCCCGGGTTCCGCAACAACCGCTCCCAGCCGCAGACGATCAGCTTCGAGACGCGCGGATCGAGAATGAACGGAGCAGGCGCGCGCGGCAGCGACCGCGACGTTCCGTGCGATCCCGTGACGCTTCGCGTCGACTACGCCCTGCGCCGCCACGGTCTGACCGTCTCCGTCGACGGTGAGACGCTGGAGTCCCCGCGCCTGCACTCCGCGTCCCCCGAGCTGGTCGACCTCGAGGTCGCGGGCGTCCGCTGCCGCTACCGGGTGCGCCGCTCCGGCGACGCCCACCACGTCAACGGCCCGTGGGGCCAGCTCGAGCTCACCGAGTTGCCGCGCTACCCGGGTGGGGAGGACGCGCTCGCCGATGGCGCCCTCGTGGCCCCGATGCCGGGCAAGGTTCTGCAGCTCGCGGCCGAGCAGGGCACCACGGTCGAGGTCGGCCAGGTGCTGATCGTGCTCGAAGCGATGAAGATGGAGCATGAGCTGCTCGCTCCGGCGACGGGCACCCTCGCCGAGCTGCACGTCGCCGAAGGCGACCAGGTCGAGGCGGGCACCCCACTGGCCGTGATCGAGGAGGGCTAACCGCTCGCGCGGCGGCGGGCAGTGTCTCCGCCGCCGGGCCGCTGGGGAGTTTCCGCCTGCCGGCGGTTGCCCGCGATCGATCTCCAGACCCGCTTGCCGCCACCGGGAGCTGGGGCTACCATCGGCGCATGGAGGTCGTCAGCGCCAACGCTGAAGCTGTCGAAGCCTGGGATGGTGTTCTCTTCGATCGCTTCACCCAGTTCCGCAAGGTTCTGGTCGAGGGCTTGGGGGCTCATGGGGACGAGGCGCTGCGGCTGTTCCCGCCTCGTCCGGGCGAGCGGGCGCTCGACGTGGGCTGCGGCTTCGGCGACACCACCCAGCAGATCGCTCGGATGGTCGGACCCGACGGCGAGGCGCTCGGGGTCGACGCCTCCTCCCGGTTCATCGCCAAGGCGACCGAGGAAGCTGGGGAAGCCGGCGCCGGCAACTGCGCGTTCGCCGTCGCCGATGTCGAGGCGGGCGTTCCCGGCGCGGGTTTCGATCGCACCTTCTCGCGGATGGGAACGATGTTCTTCGCCAACCCGGTCGCGGCGATGCGCAACATCCGCGGGGCGATGGTCCCCGGCGGCCTGCTGACGATGGTCGTCTGGAGGGGGAAGGAGCAGAACCCCTACTTCCAGCGACCCGAGCAGATCGCCGAGCGCTGGTTGAGCCATCCCGAGAAGACCGACGAGCCGACCTGCGGTCCCGGTCCGTTCTCGATGGCCAACGCGGACACCACCAGCGGCGTCCTCGCGAGCGCTGGGTTCGAGGAGATCTCGTTGACCCGCTGCGATCAGCCGATCATGCTGGGCGAGAACCTCGACCAGGCGGTGGCGCTGATCACGTCGATCGGGCCGACCGGCGAGCTGATTCGCGTCAACGAGGAGCGGGGAGAGGCCGTGCGAGCGGAGATCGAGGCCGCGATCAAGGAGGAGATCTCCCACTACCAGCGCGACGACGGGGTTTGGGCGGAGGCGTCGACGTGGATCGTCGCCGCGCGGGTTCCGGCTGATTAGATTCCGTTCCGTGGCGAGATACACGCTGACGATCCGCAACGGGCCCAAGGTCACGCGCGAGAAGTTCGACCTGCTCGAGGACGCGGTCGCGGCGATGCGCGGCTGGGCTGAGCGGGTTCGCGCCGAGGGTGATCTCCCCGACCTGTCGATGATCCGAACCTACGAGTCCGCCGATCGCGTGCACGCGCGGCTCGAGGTCTCGACCGGGCGCTGGCTGCGGAGCAAGGACGCGGGAGTCGACGTGATGGGAGACGGCGCTCTCGTCCCCTTTCGCGGGGGGACGTTCCGCAAGCGGTTGGACCTCGAGGGCGGGGAGACGGCTTTCGAGGCGGTCGAGCGCGCGATGGTGGAATAGTTGGGGAATGGCTGAAGTCGAGCCCAGCAAGCGTGGTCACGGCAAGTCGGTGCAAGGCGGCAAGGCGGTGGGCAGGCGCGTGCCGCTCCCTCGGGGGGCGGAGCCGCCGTTCACCGTCTACATCAACGGCGCCCGGCAGACCGACGGTGAGGACTACGTCGTTCGCGACGGCGTCGTCGTCTTCGACGAGCCGATCATGAAGGAGGACCTCAGGAGCCTGAGCCCGATCCGCAAGATCGTGCTCGGGCTGGGCGTGATCGGCTCCTACCAGAAGAACGAGACCGTCGACGTCGAGTACCGGATCGACGGCCGGCGGCAGTTCGCCTCCAACCTCGCGGTTCTCGCCGACGAGGACTGACCGCGGGCGTCGCGCCCTCGGCCGAGCCCGCCTGGGCTCGGACTCAGCTTCAGACGGCGGCGCCGAGGCCGCTCAGCGCCGCGACCTGCGCGCGGTAGTCGGCCGCGGTGCCGAAGCGCTGACCGATCGCCCGCGCCCGCTTGAGCAGGAAGTGCAGGTCGTGCTCCCAGGTGAAGCCGATCCCGCCGTGCACCTGGATCGAGGCCTTGCAGACCTCCCAGGCGGCGTCGGAGGCGCGCGCCTTCGCCATCGACGCGGCGCGCGGCAGCGTCTCCGGCTCGGCGTCGGCCGCCCAGGCAGCCCAGTAGGTCAGCGAGCGCGCCTCCTCGACGTCGTAGAGCATCTTCGCGCAGAGATGGGAGACCGCCTGGTAGGCGCCGATCGGGCGGCCGAACTGCTCGCGGTCCTTGGCGTAGGCGACGGCCATGTCGAGCGCCCGTTGCGCGACGCCCACCAGGTCGGCCGCCGCCGCGACCGCCGTCCGGTAGCCGGCCGCGCCGAGCCTGCCCGAGAGCGGCTCCGGATCGCCCGCCCGCCCGAGCTTCGTCCAGCGGTGCGTCGTGTCGATCAGGTCGAGCTCGTCCAGCTCGACCGACTCCCCTTCATGAAGTCCGACGCCCCCGGCGCCGGGGGCGAACGCGACGATCACCGCGGCGCCCTCTCCGTCGATCACGATCCCGTCTTCGGCGAACGCGCCGCGTCCCTCCCCGGAGGCGATCCCGGGCAGCCAACGCTCCTTCTGCTCGTCGGATCCCGCGGCTTCGATCGCGATCCCGGCGGCCGCGTTGGAGAGGAGGGGGAGGGGGGCGCAGGCGTAGCCGAGCTCCTCGCAGATCACGACCAGCTCGACGATGCCGAGGCCCTGGCCGCCGTAGTCCTCCGCGATCGCGATGCCCGGCCAGCCCAGCTCGGATACCTCGCCCCATAGGGCGGCGTCGAAGCGCTTCCCCTCGGCGAGCTCGCGGACGACCTCCGGCTTGAAGCGGGAGGCGAGGAACTGCCGTGCGGTGTCCTTGATCTCGCGCTGCTCGTCGTCGAAGTCGAATCGCATGTCGTCCGGCCTCCTACCTGAGCCTCGGCAGGCCGAGCACCCGCTCGGCGATGATGTTCTTCATGACCTCGGTGGTGCCGCCCTCGATCGAGTTGGCGCGGCTGCGCAGCATCCGGTAGGTCCAGGGCTCGTCCGTGGCGAGGCCGTCGACCCCGAGGACGTCGCACGCCAGCTCGGTCAGCGACTGGTTCAGGGTCGCCCATTGCCACTTGCCCAGGGATCCTTCGGGGCCGGGGATGCCCGTCCTCATCTGCGCGGTGGTGGCCCGCATGCCGCCGAGCCGCAGAGCCTCGACCCCGATCAGCAGGTCGGCGATCTGATCGCGGATCCGTGGGTCGTCGCCGAGACCGCGCTCGTTGATCAGCTCGATCAGGGCGTTGAGGTCACGGGAGATGCTGACCGCGGCGCCCGCCCCGAGTCCGGCGCGCTCGTTCATCAGCGTCGTGATCGCGACCATCCAGCCGTTGCCCTCGCCGCCGACCAGGTTCTCGTCGGGGACGAACGCGTCGTTGAAGAAGACCTCGTTGAACTCGGCCTCGCCGGTGATCTGGACCAGCGGGCGTATCTCGACGCCGGGCTGGTCCATGTCGCAGATGAAGTAGCTGAGGCCCTTGTGTTTGGGGACCTCGGTGTCGGTGCGGGCGACGAGCATGCACCACTTCGACTCGTGCGCGAACGTGGTCCAGACCTTCTGACCGTTCACGGTCCAGCCCCCGTCGGCCTTGACCGCGCGGGTCTTCAGCGAGGCCAGGTCCGAGCCCGACTCGGGCTCGGAGAAGCCCTGACACCAGATCTCCTCGCCGCTGAGGATCGGCTCCAGCCAGCGCTCCTTCTGCTCCTCGCTGCCGTGGGCCATGATCACCGGCCCGCCCATCACCAGGCCGAGGACGTTGGCGGGGGAGGGGGCGTCGGCGCGGGCCATCTCGGAGGAGAAGATCGACTGCTCGAGCAGGGTGGCCCCGCGACCGCCGTACTCTCGCGGCCAGCTGATCCCGGCCCATCCACCTTCGTGCATGGTCCGCTGCCACTCACGCCGGAACGCGAACGCAGCCTCGTCCCCATGCGGCTCCAGCCCGGGATGGTTGGCTTCCAGCCAGGAGCGGACCTCGTCGCGGAACGCCTCCTCCGATTCACTGAGCGTCAGATCCACAGAGATGACCCTATCCCACCCAACTAACCGAGTAACGCCCCTGCTTCCAACGTCG
>CAZXKG010000008.1:39380-44151 GCA_964641695.1 uncultured Conexibacter sp. | reverse complement strand
CTGGGCAACCGGGGGAACCGGACGGCGTAGCCGGAGGATTCCCCCGGCAGGTATCTCGCCCCTGCTTCCAACGTCGCTGGGCAACCGGGGGAACCGGACGGCGTAGCCGGAGGATTCCCCCGGCAGGTATCACAACCCCAGTACGCCCGGGTTCAGCAGTCGGTCGGGGTCGACCGCCTCCTTCGCCGCGGCCAGGGCCACCGCGAACGGCTCGGGCCGCTGCATCTCGTACCACTGCCGATGATCGCGGCCGACGGCGTGGTGGTGGGTGATCGTGCCTCCGGCGGCGATGATCGCTTCTGAGGCCGCCGCCTTCACCGCGTCCCACTGCTCGACTTCGGAGCCGCGGCGGGCGGGGGCGAGCACCGTGTAATAGGGGGCGGCGCCGTCCGGGTAGACGTGCGTGATCCGGCAGCTCACGCGAGGGGCGCCCTCGCCCTCGAGTGGGCCGCCGACCGACTCGGCAACCGCGCGGCGAGCAGCCTCGAGCACCTGCGAATGGAAGGCGCGGAACCGGTCCCAGGTGATCGCCGTCTCGAAGGTCTCCGAGAGGACGCCAAGGCAGATCAGGCTGTCGCGGAGGTAGGGCGCGTTGAGGAACGCCGAGCGCCAGGTGTCGGCCGCGCCTCCCTCAACGCCGCCCTCCTCCGAGCCGCCTCCGCGCCCTGCTGCGGGCGCCTCGACCCGGCCGTCATGGTCGGCGGCGCACTCCAGCGCGAGCGCCAGCCGGTCCTCGACCGGCGCGTGGGGGGACTCGAATCCGAGGACCAGCACCGCCCTGCTGCCGTCGCCGGCACCGTTGATCTCCGCCTCCAGCGGGTCGAGCAGACGGCAGTTCGACGGGTTCAGGCCGCTCTGGGAGATCGCCCTGACCGCCTCCGCGCCGGCGGCGAAGCTCTCGAAGAAGACCACCCTCGATGCCTTGTAGGCCGGCCGCGGTCTCACCCGCATCCACGCCTCGGTGATGACCCCCAGCGATCCCTCCGAGCCGAGCAGCATCCGGTCGGGGCTCGGTCCGGCGCCGGAGCCCGGCAGGCGGCGGCTCTCCCAGGGGCCGTTCGGGGTGAGCGCGCGGATCGCCTCGACCAGATCGTCGATGTGGGTCTCGACGGTGGCGAAGTGCCCGCCCGCGCGGGTGGCGAGCCAGCCGCCGAGCGTCGAGAACTCGAAGGACTGAGGGAAGTGACGGAGGGTGAGGCCGCAGGGTCGCAGCGCGTCCTCGATGTCGGGCCCGGTCGTCCCGGCCCTGATTCGCGCCGCGTTCGAGACGTCGTCGATCTCGTCCACGCCGCTCATCCCCGTCAGGTCGAGCGAGACGACGCCCCGGTAGCCGTGGCCGACGTCGGGCTCGACGCCGCCGACCACGCTGGTCCCGCCGCCGAAGGGGACGATCGCGAGGCGACGCGCGGCGCAGACCTCGAAGATCTGCAGCAGCTCCTCCTCGTCGCTCGGGTAGGCGACCATGTCCGGAGTGCGGTCGTAGCGGCCCCGGAACCCGCGGACCACGTCGCGGTAGGAGCGCCCCATAGCGTGGCGGATCCGGTCCTCGTCGTCGCCGTGGAGAAGCCCATCCGCCTCCGCCGGCGGCTGCAGCCGCGGGGGTGCGATCTCGACGGCGTCGAGCGGGATCGGAAGCTCGATCCGCTCACCGCCGAATCCGAGTCGCCCGCGCACCATCTGCGCCAGCGCTTCGAGCGCGGCCCGGTCCGGCTCGCGCTCGGCGAATCCCCACCCCCAATGGCTTCGTAGCCTGCTGCGGGACCTGGCGTCGGAGTCCGCCTCCCCGGATCCCTGGACTCGTCTCTGCTGGCTCATCGAAGCGAGAATAGACCTACTTTGCGGCTTCTTTCCCCGCCCGCCGATCCCGTTCCGTCGTTACGTCTGACACGAGGTCTACCGTTCGATCAACTGAACCCTCCAGTCGACGGGAGTAGGGAGATGAGCGAGTTGTCGAACGATGACCGCTGGCGAGAGTTGATCGACATCCACGAGGATCTGGACCTCGGGGAGGCGGTCCTGCCCATCAGGATCAGCTCGATCGACGGTTCGCGGATCGAGGCTTCGCCGCGGGCGACCCGGTTCGCCCAAGCGCTCGCCTTCAACGCGCGCTGGTCAGGAATCACCGAAGCGCGCCGGCGCCACAACGATCTAGCGGCTTAGCAGCCTCTGCAGGTCGTCGGTCTGCAGGATCGCCGGCTCCGAGCCGTGGACGAACTCCGTCAGCGCGCGGGTGAAGGGGAGGGGGTTGCTCAGGTGGGGGAAGTGCCCGGCGTCGTCGAAGACGACGAGCTTGCTGCCCGGCATCGAGGCCGCGGCGGAGCGGCCGTGTGAGGCAGGGATGATCCGGTCCTTCTCGCCCCAGACGATCATCGTCGGCACCGACTCGGCGAGATACAGGCGATCGCGAGCGCTGACCCGCTGACCTCGATGGTCGATCACGGCGCGGGCCGTGCTCAGGAAGGCGGCGCGCGCCTCGGGGTCGGAGAGGGACGCGAAGCTGCGGGCGGCCTCGTTGAGATCGTCGCTCGGGGTGAGCCCGATCGAGCCGAGCGCGCCACCGACCTTGCGCCCCAGTCCGGTGATCCAGGCGCGGGTGATCACCGGGAGGACGAGCTCCGATCCGGGCAGCGTCGCGGCCCGCAGGAAGATACTCACCTCCTCGCCGAGTCCGCCGCTGGAGACCAGGCCGAGGCGCCCGGTGTGGGCGGGGAACTGGTAGGCGAACTGCATCGCGATCCCGCCGCCGAGCGAGTGCCCGACCACGGTTGCCGATTCGTAGCCGAGGGCGAGCAGGAGGTCGCGCGCGCCGGCGGCGTAAGCGCCGAGGGAGTAGTCGCCGCGAGGCTTCGCCGAGCACCCGTGTCCGAGCATGTCGGGGGCGATCACCGTGAAGTTCTCGGCCAGCGCCGGGATCACCGGCGCCCACGTCTCGTAGCTGCCCGCGATCCCGTGCAGTAACAGCAGCGGCGGCCCCTGGCCCGCTCGCAGGAAGCTGACCCGGTTGCCGTGCAGCGTGATCCATTCGGGCTCTGGGGCGTCGATCTCGCCGCCTGGGCCATCCCCTCGGTCGCTCATGGTCGACCCAGGGTACTCCGATCTCCGTCCAGCCGGGCGGGGTTTCGCTCATCGCATCGAAGTAGCGCTCCGACCAGGAGACCGTGCACCTCGACGGTCTCTCATCGAAGCTCGTGCTGGTCCCGCTGGGGCTGGCCGTCGCCTGCCTGCTGCTCTGGATGGCGATGGGCGTCGGCGGCGAAGGGCGAGGTCACGTCGATCTCGATCTCGCGCAGAAGGCGTCGGCGGCGACGCCGGCGAGTACCGCGCACGTCGATCCCGCGCCGGCTGCTCCGCCCGCCACCTCCCCGACCTCGGTCCCGGTCGCAGAGGTCAGGAGCGCGCCGCCGAAACCGAAGGTCGAGAAGACGACCGTCCTCACCGTTCGCGCGGGCCACTCCGTCGAGCTGCTGAGCGCGCCCGGCGGCAAGCCCGTCGCCACCCTGCAGAGCGAGACCGAGTTCGGCTCGCCGACCGTGTTGACGGTGCAGAAGCGCCAGGGTCGCTGGGCGGGCGTGCCGACCCATCTGCTCCCGAACGGGAAGCTCGGCTGGGTCGACGCCGAATCCAAGGCGCTGGCGGCCGACCGCGTCGGCGTCAAGATCGTGATCGACATCTCCGACAAGCGCGGGCGACTGCTCCGCGGCGGCAAGACCGAGCCCGAAGTCGAACATCGGTGGCAGATCGGATCGGGCGCCCCCGACTCACCGACGCCGACGGGCAACTTCTCGATCACCGACAAGCTCGAGGGCGCCGACCTCAACCCCGTCTACGGCTGCTGTGCCTTCGCGCTCAGCGCCACCCAGCCCAACCTCCCCGAGGGCTGGACCGGCGGCAACCGCATGGCCATCCACGGCCCCGGCGGCCCGTTGGGCCAGGAGCTCTCGGCAGGCTGCGTCTGGAGCGCCGACGAGGATCTCCGGATCCTCATGAACAAGGCCCCGCTGGGCACGCCGGTCGAGATCCGGCGCTGAGCCCACCGCGCCGCAAGCGGGCCGGCTCGGGAGCCGTCGAACCTAGATCTGTGCTCAGGGGGGTCGTAGATGCAGGTCCGGGTCCGGCGACGCCGCCTACCAGTGCACTCCACGCATCAGGTAGGCGAAGGCGAGTTGGCGGCCTGACGCCTGCTCCGCCGTCGAGCTGCCGGGCTTCGGTGCCGCTCCCGGCTCCGCCTTCTCCCCCTTGGCCGCGGTCGAGTCGGGGAACATGTGGTAGGCGCTGTTGAGGATGTAGTCGATCGACTTCGGGTTGATCGCGTAGAGGATCTGTCCCAGCGTTCCCACCGGCGTGGCAATTCGTTTCGGCCGGTAGATGATCGCGTCGCAGATCATGTCCGCCGCTTCGTCGGGCGTGATCGTCGGGAACTTGTCGTACATCTTCGTCGGGGCGATCATCGGCGTCCGCACCAGGGGCATGTGGATCGTCGTGACGCTGACCCCGTCGTCGACGATCTCCGAGGCAACGCAGCGGGAGAAGGCGTCGAGCGCCGACTTCGATGCGACGTAGGCGGAGAAGCGCGGCATGTTCGTCTGCACGCCGATCGAGCTGACGTTGACGATCTGCCCGGTCCGCCGCCGCCGCATCTCCGGCAGCAGGCGGAGGATCGTCCGCACCGGGCCGAAGTAGTTGAGCTGCATCGTCCGCTCGAAGTCGTGGAAGCGATCGTAGGAGAGCGCGATCGAACGCCGGATCGAGCGGCCCGCGTTGTTGACGAGGA
>CAZXKG010000008.1:24116-39370 GCA_964641695.1 uncultured Conexibacter sp. | reverse complement strand
TCGTCAACAACGCGGGCCGCTCGATCCGGCGTTGTTGACGAGGATGTCGACGTGGCCGTGCTGCTCCAGCACCTCCGCGCACATCCGGTCGATGTCGTCCATGTCGGACAGATCGCAGCGATGGATGTGGGCTTGGCCACCTCCCATCACGATCTGATCCCGCGTCTCCTCGAGCTTCTCGGGCGTCCTCGCGACCAGCAGGACGGTCCCGCCGGCCTCTGCGATCTTCATCGCCGCCGCCTTGCCGATGCCCGAGGACGCACCGGTCACCATCACGGTCTCGCCGCTGACCGACTTCTCCAGCGTCGCGGTTCCCTGCAGCTGCTTGCCGGCCCGGACGAGCTCGTCCGGGATCTGGTGCTCGAGGATCTGCGCCAGGCCGCCGATCAGGCCGGCCTGCCCGCGGGCCGCGCCGACCAGCGTCCGGTCCCGGTAGAGGTCGGGGTCGAGGTGACGAGCCCAGTAGTCCCACAGCGTCCCCGCGTACGCCTCCAGCGGCGGCACCCGGATGTCGGTGTCGGCCAGCGCCGCCTGCGTCTGGCGGCAGTCGAAGTGGGTCGGGTAGTCGAGGTACATCAGCACCGAGCGGGGGATGCCGAAGTCGGCCAGCCCCTTCTCGGTGAGCATGTCCGCCAGCGGGAAGTTGGCGACGCCCGCCTTGATGAACGGCGTCAGCGCCTGGGTCAGCGCCGCCGGCACCTTCACGGTCGATTGCGGCGCGTGGGCTGCGCGGGCGAACGTGTCGATCACCTCTCCCGCCGTCAGCGGGTTCGGGTCGGTGAGGCTGAACGCCCGGTGGTCGTGGCCGTCCTGATGGGCGATGTGGTCCATCGCGCGAACCACGAAGTCGACCGGGACGATGTTGATCTCGCCGCCCTCGACTCCGATCATCGGCGCCCAGGCGGGAACCACCTGCCTGATCCGCCGGATCAGCTTGAAGAAGTAGTAGGGACCGTCGATCTTGTCCATCTCGCCGGTCTCGGAGTTGCCGACGACGATGCCCGGCCGGTAGACGCGCCACGGGCGGGAGCAGAGCTCGCGGACGACCCGCTCCGACTCGTGCTTGGTCCGGAAGTAGGGGTTGTTGTCGAGGTTCTGGGCCTCGTCGAACATGTCCTCGCGCCAGACCCCGGGATACAGGCCGGCGGCCGCGACCGAGCTGACCATGTGGACCCGTCCGGCCTCGATCCGCTCCGCCAGCTCGACCATGTGCCGGGTCCCCTCGACGTTGGCGACGCGTTGCGACTCGGCGTCGGCCTCCATGTCGTAGATCGCCGCCAGGTGGAAGAGGTGGTCGATCTTGCCCTCGAGGCGCTGCAGGTCCTCCTCCGAGATCCCCAGCAGCGGCTGGGCCAGATCGCCGACCACGCCGACGACCTCGTCCGGGCCGACGCCCCAGCGGTTGCGCAGCTCCTCGAGCCGGCCCTTCGACCCCTCGCGGACGAGAACGTAGATCGTCCCCTCGCGGCGTAGTAGCTGCTCGACCAGGTTGCGGCCGATGAAGCCGGTGGCGCCGGTCACGAAATAGCCCATCTGAACCTCCACGCTCGGATCTCGGTGAAGAGGCTACTTCCTGCCCCTCGAGGGCGCGATTCAGCCCATCTCAGGGCGGCTTCCGGCGCCTTTGTGCAGCCAGCGAACCACCGAGTTGGCAAGGTGCATACACTCAGGCCTCAGTAGTGAACGAACCTCCCCTCTCACCCCGAAAGGGGTCCTAGCCGTGGCCGCCACGGAGACCGTGCAAATCGAGATGCCCGCCATGGGCGAGTCGGTGACCGAGGGCACCGTCCTCGAATGGCACAAGCAGGTCGGCGACCACGTCGACGAGGGCGAGACGATCGTAGAGGTCTCGACCGACAAGGTCGACGCCGAGGTGCCCTCGCCCGTCTCGGGGACGGTGACGAAGCTTCTCAAGGAGCCCGACGACATCGTCGAGATCGGCGAGGTTCTGGCCGAGGTCGAGCCCGGAGAGGGTGGAGGCGGAGCGCCCGCCGCCGCGCCCGCGGACTCCTCGGACGGCGCGAGCCCCGCGGCCACCGGAGCTGCCGGGTCCGCGGCCGCCGACAACGGCGACGCGAAGGCATCCCCGATCGCCCGGCGGATCGCCGACGCCGAGGGAATCGATCTGACCGGCGTCCCCGGAAGCGGTGGCGGCGGCAAGGTGATGAAGGCCGACGTGCTGGCCGCCGCCGAGAACGGGGCCACCGGAACCCCGGTCGAGGTGAAGCCGCTGCGCGGGCCGGCGGCGATGCTCGCCAAGGCGATGGAGGAGAGCCGTTCGATCCCGACCGCCACCTCGTTCCGGACCCTCGCCGTCGACACGCTCGACGCCAAGCGCAAGGCGCTCAACGGCGCCCTCGCCGAACGGGGGATGAAGGTCTCGTTCACCCATCTGATCGCCTGGGCGATCGTCACCGCCGCCCAGGAGTGGCGAGCGATGGCCCGCACCTTCGAGGAGCGCGAGGGCAAGCCGACCCTGGTCGACCACGGCTCGATCAACCTCGGGATCGCCGTCGACGTTGAGAAGAAGGACGGCTCGCGAGCGCTGATGGTGCCCTGCATCCGTGACGCCGACTCCCTCGACTTCAAGGAGTTCCACGCTCACTACGAGGAGCTGATCACCAAGACGCGTGAGAACTCGCTCACCGCCGACGACTTCATCGGGACGAACATCACCCTGACCAACCCGGGCGGCCTCGGCACCGTCGCCTCGGTGCCACGTCTGATGACCGGCCAGGGCACGATCGTCGCCACCGGCTCGATCGCCTACCCGCCCGAGTGGGCGCACGCCGCGCCGGACAAGCTCAAGGCGCTCGGCGTCTCGAAGGTCATGACCATGACCTCGACCTACGACCACCGGATCATCCAGGGCGCCGAGTCGGGGTCGTTCCTGCGCTCGATCGATCAGCTGCTGCTCGGGGAGAGCGACTTCTACGAGGGCGTCGCCGCCGCCCTCGGCGTCGAAGCCTCGACCGTCTCGACCGTGCACCCGAGCTCGGCCTCGGCGCCGCCGCTCGCCACGGGCTCGACGGTCGCCGCGGCTCCGGCGTCGGTCACCGGCGTCCCCGACGAGGAGCTGCTGCAGGCGGTCCAGGCGGCGACCTCGCTGCTCAAGGCCTACCGCACCCACGGTCACCTCGCGGCGCACCTCAACCCGCTGGGCGGCGACGGCAAGGGCGATCCGGCGATGGAGCCGGAGAACCTCAACCTGACCCCCGACCTGATGGGGCAGGTTCCGGCGTCGATCCTGCGGATCGGAGTCGCCGGGGAGACGTTGCTCGATGCCCTGCCGCGGATGCGCGAGGTGTACTGCGGCACGATCTCCTACCAGTTCGAGCACATCTCCTCCCATCAGCAGCGCGTCTGGCTGCGCGAGATGATCGAGACGGGCGCGCATCGCAAGCCGCTCGACAACGAGGAGAAGCGCGAGCTGCTGAAGCGCCTCGTGGACGTCTTCCAGTTCGAGCGCTTCCTGCAGAAGGCTTACCTCGGCCAGAAGATGTTCTCGATCGAGGGGCTCGACGTGAGCGTCCCGATGATCGACGAGCTCGCCTCGATCGCCCGCGACGACGGCGCCGAGCAGGTCGTGATCGGGATGGCCCACCGCGGCCGTCTCTCCGTCCTGGCGCACAACCTCGGCCGCTCGCTGGAATCGATCATGGCGGAGTTCGAGGGCGCCAAGTACATCGACCCGGTCAAGCGGACGGAAGCGCTCCGTCACGGCGGCACCGGCGACGTCAAGTACCACCACGGCGCGGAGGGATCGCTGGGCGTCAACGGCGACGAGATCCGGATGCGCCTCTACCCGAACCCCTCGCACCTGGAGTTCGTCGACCCGGTGGTCGAGGGCGGCGCCCGCGCCGCCCAGACGCACCGGGACGGGCCTGAGCTGAGCCACGACCCGCAGGTCGCCGTGCCGCTGCTGATGCACGGCGATGCCGCGTTCCCGGGACAGGGCGTGGTCGCCGAGACGCTCAACCTGCAGTCGCTGACCGGCTACGCGACCGGCGGCACCGTCCACATCATCCAGGACAACCAGGTGGGCTTCACGACCGATCCGCAGGAGGGTCGCTCGACCCCCTATGCCGGCGACATGGCCAAGGGGTTCAACATCCCGATCATCCACGTCAACGCCGACGACGTCGAGAGCTCGATCGCCGCGATCAGGCTGGCCATGGCTTACCGCTCGAAGTTCAAGCGCGACGTCGTCATCGACCTGATCGGCTACCGCCGCTACGGCCACAACGAGACCGACGAGCCCGCCTACACGCAGCCCGAGCAGGCGACCAGGATCAAGAAGCACGCGCCGATCAGCGAGCAGTACGCGGCCAAGCTGATCGCCGACGGCGTGATCAGCCGCGAGGAGGTCGACGAGCACGCCGAGAGCAGGCGCCGGCAGTTGAGCGAGATCCTCAAGGGCCTGCGGGCGAAGATCGAGGCGGGCGAGTTCGAGGACCCGACGATCACGGCGGGCACGGGCGAGCTCGACCGGACGAGGAGCCCGGACGTCGAGACCAACGTCTCCGAGAAGCGGATCAAGGCCCTCAACGAGGAGTTGATCACGTTCCCCGACAGCTTCACCGTGCACCGCAAGCTGCGCAAGCCGCTGGAGCGCCGCTTGGAGATCCTCGAGGAGGGGCCGATCGAGTACGGCCACGCCGAGGCTCTGGCCTTCGCCTCGCTGCTCACCGAGGGGACCCACATCCGCCTCACCGGCCAGGACACCGAGCGCGGCACGTTCTCCAATCGCCACCTCGTCCTCCACGACGAGAACACCGGCCTTCGCTACGCCCCGATCCAGAACCTCTCGGGAGCGCTGGCGCCGTTCGAGATCCACAACAGCCCGCTCTCGGAGAACGCCTGCCTCGGCTTCGAGTACGGCTACTCGGCGGCGTCGCCCGACAGCCTGATCCTCTGGGAGGCGCAGTTCGGCGACTTCAACAACTCCGCCCAGGTGATCATCGACCAGTTCATGGCCGCCGGCGAGTCGAAGTGGGGTCAGTCGGCCCGGCTGACCCTGCTGCTCCCCCACGGCTACGAGGGCGCGGGGCCGGAGCACTCGAGCGCCCGGATCGAGCGCTTCCTGCAGCTCGGCGCCGAGGGCAACATCCGTCTCGCGAACCCGACCACCGCCGCGCAGTACTTCCACCTGCTGCGCCGGCAGGCCCGGATCAAGCGGGCGCGTCCGCTGGTCGTCTTCACGCCGAAGGGCCTGCTGCGGATGGCCGCCGCCGCGTCCAAGCTGAGCGATCTGAGCGAAGGCGGCTTCCAGTACGTGATCGACGATCCGAACGCGAAGGGGCGTGCCGACCAGATCAAGCGCCTGGTGCTCTGCTCCGGCCGCGTCTACTACGACCTCGAGGGCCACGAGCGGCGGGCGGACGCCCCGCAGGTGGCGATCGCTAGGGCCGAGTACCTGTACCCGTTCCCCAAGGACTACGTCCGCGACCTCGTCGCCGGCTACCCGAACCTCGAGGAGATCGTCTGGTGTCAGGAAGAGCCCGAGAACATGGGCGCCTGGTACGCGATGCGGGGCCGGATCCCGGAGGCGATCGATCGCGATCTGCCCCTCCGCTACGTGGGCCGCCCCGAGCGGTCGTCGCCAAGCGAAGGGTATCCGGCGGCGCATCGGCTCGAGCAGGAGCGGATAGTGCTTACGGCGCTTACTGGGTGATTGGTGATGCGGGGGCCTGGTGGGGGTGGCTCCGGAGGGGGCACTCGCTTCGCTCGGCACGCAGTCCCTCCGGAACCACCCCCACCAGGCCCCTCATCGCATCGCGAGGGGGCGGCGGAGGCGCCGGGCCTTCAGCGGGGTTAGGGGGCTGAAGGCGTAGCCTGCGTTCGGTGAGCGACGGCAGTCTCGATGGTGAGCTTGAGTTCAAGGCGCGGCGGCCTGGGGCTATGTGGCCGATCATCAGGTGGTCCTCGTTCATCGAGCTGGCGCTGTTCGGGGGGCTGCTGGTCGTTTGGCTGGCTCCGGGGTTGGAGCGGCTTACGTTCTACTTCGGGATGGCTCATGGGATCGGCTACATCGCGCTCTGCCTGCTGCTCTGGGTGGCGATCATGCGGCGGGAGGCGCCGTTCTGGTTGTTCGCCGCGACGCTGACGCCGCTGGGCCCGGTCGGCAGCGTCGCCGGGATCGAGTGGATCGAGCGGCGACCCCCCAAGGAGGAGCAGCCGGTGGCGGCCAACGGCGTCCAGGTGGCCGATCGGGCCTGACCGGCGGCGCCCGGGATTCAGGCCGCGGGCGGGGCTGCCGATATGGGGAGGCGATGAGCTTCGACGTCGATACAGCGCTGCGCCATGTGGTCGAAAGCGACGGTTCCGACCTCCACCTGAAGGTCGGGGCGCCGCCGATGGTCCGCGTTCATGGTGGCCTGGAGCCGATCGTCGGTACCGAGGCGCTCGCCGTCGAGGACACCGAGCGCGCCCTGGCGAGGCTGATCGGCAACTCGACGGCGGGGGAGGGGTTCGACGAGGACGGCGAGGCCGACTTCTCCTACTCGATCCCGCAGGTCTCCAGGTTCCGCGTCAACGCCTTCCGCCAGCGCGGATCGATCTCGATCGTCTGCCGCGCGATCCCTTACCAGGTGCGGACGATCGAGGATCTGGGGCTGCCGCCGGTGATCCGAACGCTCGCCGAGGAGCGCCGCGGGATCATCCTGCTCACCGGCACGACCGGATCGGGCAAGTCGACGACGCTGGCGGCGATGATCGACCACATCAACGAGACGCGGTCCGATCACATCATCACCCTCGAGGATCCGATCGAGTACCTGCACGCCGACAAGCGCTCGATCGTCAACCAGCGCGAGGTCGGCTCCGACACCCGTGGCTTCGCGCAGGCGATGAGGCGGGTCCTCCGCCAGGACCCCGACGTGATCCTGATCGGGGAGATGCGCGACGAGGAGACCGTGAGGACGGCGCTGAGCGCCGCCGAGACCGGGCACCTCGTGCTCTCCACCGTGCATACGCTCGACGCCACGGAGACGATCAACCGGATCATCGACTTCTTCCCACCCCACCTGCAGCAGCAGGCCCGGGTGATGCTCGCCTCGACGCTGCGCGGCGCCGTCTCCCAGCGGCTGGTGCCGACCGCCGACGGGCAGGGCCGGCTCGCCGCCGCCGAGGTCCTGGTAGTCACCGGCAGGGTTCAGGATCTGATCCTCAACCCCGAGGAGACCGGCAAGATCAGCCAGGTCATCGCCGAGGGCGACTACTACGGGATGCAGACCTTCGATCAGTCGCTGTTCACGCACGTGGCGGCCGGCAGGGTCACGGAGGAGACGGCGATGGACTACGCCTCGAGCCCGCACGACTTCAAGCTGATGCTCGCCGCACAGGGCAAGCGGGCCAGCGACATCTCCCAGCTCGGCGGAGGCGCGGAGGACGACGCCCACCAGGCGCAGCCCGAACATCACTTCACTTCCTGAAGCATTGCTAGTCTTCGGGGAGTAGGCGGTGCGTCAGGCAGCCAACCCAACGAGACTCGCACCGCTCGACCGAGATGGCAAAGAGCGATTCCGAATGTCCCGTTTGTGCTTGTGCCGAGATCATCTCGGGCAAGTGGACGTTGCTCGTCATCCGTGATCTCGCCGAGGGCGACAAGCGCTTCTGCGAGCTCGAGCGCTCGCTGAACGGGATCTCGCCCCGGACCCTGTCGCTGCGGCTGCGGGCGCTCGAGGGCTGCGAGATCGTCGAGCGCCACACCTACCCGGAAGTTCCCCCGCGGGTCGAGTACGCGCTCACCGAGAAGGGTCGCGCGCTGACCCCGCTGATCGAGGACATGCGCGAGTACGGACGGCGCTGGCTCGGGGCGGATCCCGAAGCCGCGGCCGTCGAGCAGCAGCTGGCCGCAGCCTGAGCCTGAGGGTGCGCGCCGAGCGGATCACGGAGTCGGTCGCCTATCACGGCGAGGGACCGGTCTGGTCGCAGCGCTGGGGCGGGCTGCGCTTCGTCGACATGCTCGCCGGCGACGTGCTGAGTCTCCGCGAGGATGGGGAGGTGGGGCGCCGCAACGTCGGCAGCATCGCAGCCGCCCTGCGACCGCGGGTGGGCGGCGGTGCGGTGATCGCGGTGGAGCGGGGCTTCGCGCTCGAGTCTCCGGACGGAGAGCTGACGACGCTGCCGGAGGTCTGGAGCGACGGCGGGATCCGCATGAACGAGGGCGGCTGCGATCCCGACGGGCGCTTCTACTGCGGCACGATGGCCTACGACAAGACCCCGGGTGCGGCCTCGATCTACCGCCTGGATCCCGGTGGCGCGGTGGCAGTCGTGCTCGGGGGCGCCACCGTCTCCAACGGCCTCGAATGGAACCCGGATGGGAGCCTCGTCTACTACAACGACACCGACACCCACTCGATCGCGGTCTTCGACTACGAGCGCGAGGCCGGGCTGACCGGACGGCGCACGTTCGTCGAGATGCCCGAGCGCGACCGGCCCGACGGGCTAACCGTCGACGCCGAGGGCAACGTCTGGACTGCCCTGAACGGTCGCGGTGAGGTTCGCTGCTACAGCCCGGACGGAGCCCTCGAGCAGGTCGTCGAGGTGGAGCCCCGCAAGGTCACCGCATGCACGTTCGGCGGCGCCGAGCTGGATCAGCTCTTCATCACCACGTCGCGGGAGAACCTCCCGTCCGGCGAGGATCCTGCTGCGGGCTCGCTCTACCGCGTGGTTCCTGGGGTCCGGGGCAGGCCGGTTCGGGAGTTCGGCTGGTGACGGGTATCCGGTGATCGAGTGGCTCGTCGTCTTCGGCGCGCGCGACGATCTCCTCTGAGCTCAGCGGTCGTTTCCTGCTTCCGGGGCCTGGCGGTCCTCCAAACCGCCGGCTGGCTTCCCGGGGCGGCGCCGAGGACCGTCGGATCTGCAAGGGAACTTTCATGCAGGAGCGGGTCGGGCACGGGCGAATACGGCTTGCGTGCGCGATCTCCACCTAAGACACACGCTGAAGACGTTGGCCCGCGACGCGTCCGAGGTCTTCGGGGACCTCGTCGAGGCGGGGCAGGAGATCCCCTACGAGATCGGCGAGCCCACGGATGGCTTCGCGTTCTCGCAGTTCCAGCCGCTGACGGCGCGCTTCATCCGCGACAACGCGGGATCGCTCGTTGCCCTCGACGGCTATCGCGAGGCGATCGAGACGATGAAGGCGAGCGACCTCGCCGGCTCCTATCTCGAGGGTGCGGGCATCGCTCCGCCCGCCGATCCGACCGAGCGGGCAACGCTCGCGGTCACCTACTTCCTGGCGCGCCTCTGGGACGGCCAGAGCGACTTCGAGATCGACGAGGACCGCTTCTACGCCTCGATCGGCGAGATCGAGGACTGCGCCGAGCCCGAGGCGGGGGAGATCGAGGCGATCGTCCCGCTGGTCGGCTTCCAGATGTCCACGAGCCGGCTCGATCTCGACGGCGCGTCGATCGTCCGTGCAGACGCCGTGGATGTCCCGTCCGAGGCCGCTCGCGCCGATCGCTCCGGCGGCGCCGCCTGGGAGCCCACGTTCCTGATCAGCGCTCGCGTCTCGCTGGATCCCGACGGTGGCCTCGGTGGCGCCGGGGATCGCGTGGCCCGCACCTTCGAGCGCGTCGCGCTCACCCTGCGCCTGTTCCGCCCCGGCGGGGTAGGCCTCGGCCCCCACGGCTGGGTCCGGGTCTCCGGCGATCGCTGGCGGCGGATCTCGACCGGCGCCGGCCGGCCGCGGGGAGGTGGCTACCGCCTGACCGAGTCAGACGTGGAGGCGATCGCCGATCTCTCCCGTGCGGTGAACCTGCATCCGCGCAGGATCGAGCGCCTCAACCGGGCCCTGCTCCGCTTCGAGGCCGGCCTCGATCGCCGTGGAGCGGTCGACGCCCTCAACGACCACCTGCTGGCTCTGCGCTTCCTGCTCGAGGGGGAGGGGCCCGCCGGCGTCGGCCTGCCGATGCGCGTCGCCGCGTTGACCAGCGAAGTCGACGGGCGAAGCGACGCCAAGGCCGTCGTCGAGCAGGCGATCTCGACCGAGCGGCAGCTTTGGAGCGGCGAGCCGGTGTCGCGCGACGGCATGCCCGGGCCATCGGAGCTCGCGGCCGGGGTCGAGGATCTGCTTCGCACGATCCTCCGTCGCGCCGTCACCGGTGAGCTCGGCTCCGACCTGCGCGCCGCGGCCGACGAGGCGCTTCTGGCCGACGGCCTCGCGTTCGGCGAGGGCTCGGCGAGCGAGCTCGGCGGCGACACCGAGTGGGATCTCGAGACCGTCGAGATCGGCGCGCTGGCGGGGGTCGGGGACGAGGACCCGGAGCTGCTCAGCGACGACCCGGTCGCCGACGAGCTGATGGCGGAGGCCGCCTTCGACGCCGACGACGCCGACGACGTGATCGCCTACCGCGGTCCCGGCAAGGCGGCCGAGACCCCCCGGGTCGAGGCAAGCCGCCTGGAGTCGGTCGAGCCGATCTCCGAGCCGGACGTCGAGGAGCCGATCGTCGCCTACGAGCCGGTTCAGCCCGAGCTTCCGAGTGAGCACGAGACGTTCGCCGACGCGATCGCCGACGACGGCCCGGCCGGATCTCCCGCTCCGGTCGCTCCGGTCGCTCGGTGGGCGCCGCCGCTGCCCGCGCCGAGCCAGGTCAGCCGGCCCACCTCGATCAGCCTCACCGACGAGGGCCCGATCCAGGAGGCGCCTGAGCGCGAGCCCACGCCGACCGCGACCAGCGGTGGCTGGCTGGACGAGGTCGAGGGCGACGCCCCGACGATGGACTTCCCGGCGCGCTCCAACCACCTCGAGGACCTGGCGCGCCCGCCGATGGACCGCGAGGAAGTGCGCGCGCGGGTCGAGTACCTCTTCCCGCGCACCGAGACCGACTGGACCGTCGGCTCCGGATCCCAGCAGCGCGCGAGCTGAGCGCGGACGGTAAACGCCCGCTCCCGGGGGTCAGCGACCGGCGAACAGCTCTTCCGCGAGGGCGGACAGCGACTCGAGGTCGGTGATCTCCTCGGTCAGCTCCGGCACGACCATGAGCGGCGTCGAAGGGTCTGCGGCGCGGAGCCGGGCGATCGCCTCCGCGTCCCGCCTCGTCTTGGCCAGGCGCTCCTCGTAGGCGGCGACGACCTTCGTGGCGAGCTCGTCGTCGCCGAGGACGTCGGCCAGCCTCGACTCGAGATCCTGCGGGATCCGCACCGCGGCTTCCTCCGCCCCCCCTTGAACCCGGTTGACGACGACCGCGCCCAGGCCGAGGCCGGACTCGTGCAGCTTCTCCTGCAGGTAGGTCGCCTCCGAGAGCGGCTCCGGGGCAGGCCCGCTCACGACGATGAAGCTCGTCGCCGGGTCGGCGAGGAGCGCTTCGACTCGCTGGGCCCGCTCACGGAGACCGGCGATCATCCCGGAGGTGGCGGTGAAGAACTCGGTCAGGTCGGCGAGCAGGTCGACCCCCGTGAGCTTGCTCAGCACCGACGTGATCGCCGCGGTCCCGCGACTCGCGATCCGGGCGCCGATCCCTGCCGGGCGGAGGAACAGCCGGATCGAGCGGCCCTCGACGAAGCGGACGAGCCGTTGGGGCGCATCGAGGAAGTCGAGGGCGTGACGGGATGGTGGGGTGTCGAGGACGAGGAGGTCGAACCGGCCGCTCTCGTGGATCTCGTAGAGCTTCTCCATCGCCATGTACTCCTGCGAGCCGGCGAGCGCTCCTGAGATCTGCTGGTAGATCCGGTTGCCGAGGATCCGCTGCCGGGCCTCGTCGTCCTCCGCGTAGCGGGCGACCACGTCGTCGAAGGTGGCCTTGGGGTCGAGCATCATCGCCCAGAGCTCGCCCTCACCTCCCTCGACCGCGCCCTCGACCAGGCGAGGCTGGTTGTCCAAGCCGTTCGCTCCCAGCCCCAGCGAGTCGGCGAGACGCTTCGCGGGGTCGATCGTCAAGACGGCGACCTGGAGGCCGCGCCTGGCCATGCCGAGGGCGATCGCCGCCGAGGTGGACGTCTTGCCAACGCCTCCGGGTCCAGCGCAGATGCACGTCGCCTTCCCGTCCAGGACTTCGTCGATCGGGATCGGATCGGCGCTCACGCCCGCTCCCCGATCGCCTCGGCAAGCCTCCGGAGGCCTTCGAGGCCGAGCTCGATCGACCCGGCGGATACGTCACCCAGCTCGAGCACCGGCCGGCCTGCGCCGGCTTCGCACAGCCGTGCGAGCTCCCGGCGCTGGCGGGCGCCCAAGCGAGCTTCGGCGAGCGCCGCTTGCAGGGCGGCGGCTGCCTCGTCGCTCGCCGCATGCGATGCCGCCTCGATCGTGTCCACGTCGGCTCTCGTGAATCGTTCGGGAAGCAGCGCATTGCAGATCAGCAGGTCGATCGCCACTTCGTCGCCGATCGACTCGACCAGCTCACCCGCCTCACTCACCGCGATCTCCTCCGGAGTGGTCACGATCGCGACCCCGGTCCTCGCTTCGTCGGCGATGCCGCGCTCGATCACGCCGGCCTGCTTGGCGAGCGGTCCCATGCGGGCGATCTCGCGAAAGGTCCGCGGCGTTCGCAGCAGTCCGATCGCGTGCCCGCTCGCCGGCGCGTCGACGATCACCCGGTCGTAGGTACCCCGCTCGTCGGGCGAGCGACGCTCGTCCTGGGCGAGCTCCCAGATCTTGCCCAGGGTGACCATCTCCGCCAAGCCGGGGGTGGCTGCCGCGAGGTAGTTGAAGAGCCCGCCCGCCGTCAGCACCGAGGCCATCGCCTTCATCGGCAGCTTGATCGCCAGGTACTCGCGCACCATGTCATCGGGATCGATCGAGATCGTCCACAGGTTCTCGGTCAGCTCGGTCTCGGCGAAGCCCACCGGCTCACGGTCGAAGAGCGCCGCGCCGCGTTCCTGCCCGGCGATCTCGCAGACGATCGTGCGCCGGCCGCGCGCAGCCGACGCGAGCCCGATCGCATATGCGATGGTCGACTTCCCCGCGCCCCCCTTACCGGTGACGAAGACGATCTGCTTGTCGAGCAGCCCGGCGATGGCGCGGATTGTGGCAAGCGGCCCGCCGTTTGCGCGAGCGGGGGCCCGGCAACTTCGTCGGAGTCGGGGGAGGAAACCGTGCCCGATGCCCGAACAAGCAGGGACCATGGGCTTGTTCAAGAACCGGAAGCACTCCGACGCGAGCGTCGAGACGAGGAGCGAGGACGCCATGAACCGCGATTCCGACTTCGAGGCCGAGGTCCACGCGCCACCCGCCGAGGCGGTCCCAGAAGCCGCGGTCTCAGAAGCCGCGGATCCAGATGCCGATCCGATCGCGGCCGAGCTCGACGAGCTCGAAGCCGTGGCCCCGTCGGCGCCTACCGAGATCGAGGAGCCGGTCATCGAAACGACTTCCGCAGCAGAGGCGCCGACCGTCGAGGCCGCGCCCGAGCCCGTCGCGAGCGACGGGTCCGAGCAGGGCAGGCTCGACAAGGAGGAGCTGCGCCGCGCCGTCGGCAACACAGCCGAGCACGCGACCGTGGACGACGACGAGGGTCGCAAGTCCGCCGAGGAGCTGATGGCGCCGACGATGAGCAACGCTCGCAAGCGCCACCCCTACGCGCCGGACATCGTCGAGGCGCCACAGGAGCGCCGGATGAAGGTCTTCGCCTTCGCCAACCAGAAGGGCGGGGTGGCGAAGACCACCACCACCTTGAACCTGGCGGTGGCGCTCTCGGAGTCCGGCCATCGCGTCCTCTGCGTCGACCTCGACCCGCAGGGCAACCTGACGATGAGCCAGGGCATCGATCCCGACGAGGTCGAGCTCAGCCTCTACCACGTGCTCGTCGAGCGGGTGCCGATCAAGGAGATCATCCGCCACTGCGAGGTGGACATCGCCGTCGCCTCGATCGATCTCGCCGGCGCCGAGATCGCGATGAGCACGCAGATCGGTCGCGAGCGGTCGCTGCAGAAGGCCCTCGCCACGGTCGCCGACGACTACGACTACGTCTGCATCGACACGCCGCCGAGCCTCGGGCTGCTCACGATCAACGCGCTCACCGCGGCCGACAAGGTGATCGTCCCGGTCCAGTGCGAGTACCTGTCGATGCGCGGCCTGGTCCAGCTCCAGAACACGCTCGAGATGATCCGCGAGAACCTCAATCCCGACGTTCAGATCGAGGGGATCCTGCCGACGATGCTCGACACCCGGACGATCCACGCCAAGGAGGCGGTGGAGATCCTCGAGGAGAACTTCGGGGAGCTCGTCTTCAAGTCGAGGATCAGGAAGGCGATCAAGTTCGCCGAGGCGCCGGTGAAGGGCAGCTCCGTTCTCAAGTACGATCCGCAAAGCAAAGCGGCTCAGTGCTACCGAGATCTTGCGGAGGAGGTCCTAACGCATGGCGCGACGCAATAAGCGGGCAAGTATGAGGGAGGGGCCCTTGGCCGACCTCTTCCGTTCGACCGAGTCGCCTGAGCCCGAGGATCCACCCGAGGCGCCGGCGCCTCCGCGGCGCAAGGAGCGAGCCGAGGCGGCCGCACCGGCCTCGCCGCCCGAGCCCGACCCCGAGCCGCCCGTCGAGGACTCGGAGGCTGCACCGCCACTGCGCGAGCCCGACCCCGAGCCGCCGCAGGCTCCGCCACCTCCGGCCACCGAGTCCGAGCCCAGCGCCGCTCGTCCCGCCAAGGAACGGCTGCGCGATGTCTTCACCAGCGACCCCGCCGACCGCGAGCCCGCTTACGGGCGCGGCGGTCCGAGCTCCGGGCACATCTCCGCGACCGATCCGCCGATCGTCAACGACCCGCTGATCCGCGTGATCGGCGTTGGCGGCGGCGGCGTCAACGCCGTCAACCGCATGGTCGAGGCCGGGATCGAGGGCGTCGAGTTCATGGCGGTCAACACCGACCTGCAGTCGCTGCAGCAGAGCGCGGCGGACCTGACCGTCCACATCGGCGGCGGCGTCACCCGCGGCCTCGGCTCCGGCTCCGACCCCGAGCTCGGCTACCGCGCCGCCTTCGAGGAGCAGGACCGGATCAAGCGGATGCTGAAGGGCTCCGACATGGTCTTCGTCGCCGCCGGTGCAGGCGGTGGCACCGGCACCGGTGCCGCGCCCGTGATCGCCCGCCTGGCTCGCGATGTCGGCGCCCTCACGGTCGGCATCGTCACCCGCCCCTTCGGCTTCGAGGGCACGCGCCGCGCCAAGCAGGCCGAGCGCGGCATCGAGCAGCTCGCCGGCGAGGTCGACACCTTGATCGTCGTGCCCAACGACCGCCTGCTCTCGGTGCTCGAGCGCAACACCTCGATGGTCGAGGCGTTCCGCGTCGCCGACGACGTCCTGCGCCAGGGAGTGCAGGGCATC
>CAZXKG010000008.1:21988-24106 GCA_964641695.1 uncultured Conexibacter sp. | reverse complement strand
GCCTGATCAACCTCGACTTCGCCGACGTCCGCACGACTATGCGCGACGCCGGTCCGGCCCTGCTCGGCATCGGCATGGGCACCGGCGATACGCGCGCGCAGTTCGCCGCCGAGCGGGCGATCTCCTCGCCCCTGCTGGAGACGTCGATCGAGGGCGCGCGTTCGATCCTGCTCTCGATCACCGGCGGTGGCGACCTCTCGCTGGTCGAGATCTCCGAGGCCGCGAAGGTGATCCAGGAAGCGGCTCACCCGGAGGCGCACATCATCTTCGGCGCCAACGTCGACGAGTCGCTGCACGAGCAGATCTGGGTGACGGTGATCGCTACCCGCTTCGACGCTCGCGGCCGGCGCGCCGACGGAACGGCGACCGGCGTTCATCGCTCGACCGCGCGTCCCTCGTCGCGGCGCTCGGCGGAATCCCCGTCGCGCCGGGTCCCCGGCTACGAGGAGAAGCCGTCGGAGCTGGGCATCGACGTCCCCGAGTTCATCCCGAACTGAGCGACTCGCTCCCGGGCGGCTCGCGTTTTTCGACATTGGCTTCGCTATTCGAAGTCGATGTCGAAAAGCGACTCGCAGTTGAGTGCGAGGAGGGGGTCCGGTGGGCGCCGGCGTAGTCGCCGCGGGGCATCCGGCGACCGCCGAGGCGGGCGCATGGGCGCTGGGCGAGGGCGGCAACGCGGTTGATGCGGCAATCGCCGCGGTCGGAGCCTCGCTGACCGCGGAGAGCCCCCTCACGGGATTGGGGGCCGGCGGTTACATGCTGGTTCGCATGCCCGGGACGGAGCCCGTGCTGCTGGATTTCTTCGTCGCCGCGCCTGGGCTCGGAGGCGTGAAGCGGGGGGCGGAGCTGATCCCGATCGGGATCGACTTCGGCGACACGGTGCAGATCTTCAACGTCGGCGCGCCCTCCTGCGGCGTCCCCGGGGTTCCGAGTGGGTTGGCGAAGGCGGCCGAGCGGTTCGCCTCGATGCCCTTGCGCGTCCTCCTGGAGCCGGGTGTCGAGTTGGCGCGGCGTGGGCTGGTGCTCAATCGGCAGCAGGCCTACCTGCTCGAGCTGCTGACGCCGATTCTCGCCCGCACGCCGGAGGGTGCTTCGATCTACGAACCGGAGGGGAGGCCGGCGGTCGCGGGGGAGCGCCTCGCCTTCTCGCGGTTGGCGGAGACGATCGAACTGCTGGGGGAGGAGGGGCCGACACCGTTCTACGAGGGCGAGATCGGCCACGCGATCGCCGACTCCGTGAGCGCCGCCGGCGGGACGATCTCGGTCGAGGACCTCCGCGACTACGAGACGATGGAGCGGAGTCCCGTCCAGGCTTCGTACGGGGGGTTCGAGGTGCACACGAACCCGCCGCCCTCGTCCGGGGGTGTGTTGATCGCCTACGCGCTCGAGCTCCTGGCTCGGACCGGCCGCACCGACGTCGAGTCGACGGTGGAGGTGATGGTGGAGGCGCAGTCGGCGAGGACGCGCGAGTTCCTGGCGGGGCTGCACGAGCCCGGGTTCGCGGCCGACTTCCTCGCCGACCGGCTCGGCTCGACCACCCACATCACCGCTCTCGACGCGGACGGCGGCTGCGCGAGCGTGACCTGCTCGAACGGCTCGGGATCGGGGGAGTTCGTGCCCGGGACGGGGATCCAGCTCAACAACATGCTCGGTGAGCAGGATCTGAACCCGTTCGGCTTCCACTCCTCGCCCGTCGGCAGACGGATGCCCTCGATGATGTCGCCGACGATCGCGGTTCGCGACGGCGAGGTCGTGGGATTGGGGAGCGGCGGCTCGAACCGCATCCGCTCGGCGATCCTGCAGACGCTCGTCCGTTCCCTCGGCGAGGGCCTGACGCTTCGGGACGCCGTCGATGCCCCGCGCGTGCACTTCGAGGAGGGCGTCGTCCACGCCGAGCCGGGCATCGACGAGTCCGCGCTCGACCGGCTCGCCTCGCGCGGCTACGAGATCGTGCGCTGGCGCGAGCAGAACCTCTTCTTCGGCGGAGTCCACGCGGCGTCCGCCGGGGCGGCCGGCACGTCGGGAGCCGGCGACTCCCGCCGCGGCGGCGCCGTCGCCTACTCACCCAACTAACCCACCCAGCCACGCCCCTGCTTCCAGCGTCGCTGGCCAACCGAC
>CAZXKG010000008.1:7192-21888 GCA_964641695.1 uncultured Conexibacter sp. | reverse complement strand
ATCTCCTCTCCACCCAACCCAACCCAGCCACGCCCCTGCTTCCAGCGTCGCTGGCCAACCGACCGGACCGGACGCGAAGCGGAGGATCCGGTCGGCAGGTATCTATCCTCCCGCCTTGATGGCCGACGAGATCGATTTCGAGGCGGAGGGGCTCCTGGCGGGTCTCGGCGGGGACGAGCGGGAATCCCGTCTCGGTCTCCTGCGGCGGCTCGCCGACGATGGCGTCGAGCTGGAGGAGCTGCGCTCTGCGGTCGCCGAGCGCCGGCTCACCTTGCTGCCGCTCGAACGCTACCTGGCAGGGAGGGCGCGCTTCACCTCGCATGAGGTCGCGGAGCGTTCAGGGGTGCCGATCGATGTGCTCGAACACCAGTTCCGGGCGATCGGGATGATCGTTCCGGAGCGCGACGAGGTCGCTCTCAGCCAGGAGGACGTCGACGCCGCGCACAGGATCCGCGAGCTGCTCGACGCCGGTGTCAGCGACGAGGCCCTGGCCGAGCTCAGTCGCACGATCGCGGTCGCGATGTCCCAGTTCGCCGCTGCCTCGCGCCAGGTGGTCGCGGCGACGTTCGCGGCCGAGGGCGGCGACGAGGACGAGATCTCCGAGCGCGTCTTCGCCGGCGGCAGCGGGCTGCTCCCGCTCGTCGGCCCGACGATCGAGTACGTCTACCAGCTTCACCTGCGCGAGCAGCTTCGTCACGCGGCCTTCATGACCCAGGGGGCCGACGAGGACGGCGGAGTCATGGTCGCGGTCGCCTTCGCCGACCTGGTCGGCTACACGAAGCTCGGGGAGCAGCTCCTGCCCGAGGAGCTGGGCCGCGTCACCGGCCGCCTCGAGGAGGTCGCAAGCGAGGTCTGCCACGGCCCGGTCCGCCTGGTCAAGCTGATCGGCGACGCGGTGATGATCGCCTCCCCGGACTCGACGGCCTTGCTGGAGGCGGTCCACGAGCTGGTCGACACGGTCGCGGTCGAGGACGAGGAGTTCCCGCTGATCCGCGCCGGCATCTCCTGGGGGAGGGCGTTCAGCCGCGGCGGCGACTTCTACGGCAGGCCGGTCAACATGGCCGACCGGATCACCTCCGTCGCGCGCCCGGGCAGCGTCCTCGTCGACGAGGAGATCCGCGAGCAGCTGAACGAAGACGAGCGCTTCGAGTTCTCCCGCGCCGGGAGGAAGCACCTGAAGGGAATCGACGGAAGCGTGACCCTCTACAGATCGCGGCTCCGAAGCGAGTAGTGAACTTCTTAAGCAAGTTCACACCCTTCTCGATTCGGACCTCCGCGAGGAGGCCAGGCGGCACGCGGTCGCGGTCGCGACCTCGGATGAGCTCGGCGCGATCGCCGATCTGGCGATGCGGGGCTCCAAGCGCGACGAGGCGTGGGCCGAGCGGCTTCTGTCGGACATCGACAAGGCGCTCGTCGAGGTCTACCCATCCCAGGACGGGCCGGAGCGGTGGCTGCGTGATCGTCTCCTGGAGGCCTTCGCCTCTGAAGGCGGCTACAGCGCCCTTCGGATCAACGAGCTGATCAAAGTCTCGAAGCTGGGCCACGGTGAGTTCTACCGCCGGTACGGCGGTAAGCGGGGATGCCTCATGCGGATCTACGCCGACGTGCTCGCAGAGCTCGGCTCGGAGCTGCTCGAGGACGCAAGCGCCGGTTCGGGATTGAGTCGAATCGGCGTGCACTTCAGCTCCGCTCCCGACCGCAGCAGGTTCCTGATCCTCGGCGCCAGCCACCTGCCCGACGACGATGGGCAGGCCGACGAGGGTGCGGCCACCCAGGGGTCGCTTCAAAGCCTGCTCGTCGAGGCTGCTGCCGCCTCGACCCCGCAGGCGCGCGTCGAGATCCATGCCGCTACCGCCGGCGGGGTGCTGGAGGTGATCCGCTCCTCCGTTCTCGCCGATCGGGTCGAGCGGATCGACTCCGAGCTTCAGATGCTCGGTCGTACTTTGGGGGCGTCGCCCGCCGGTGGGTCCGAGTCGTTGGCCAAGGCCGCCTGAGCGTCATCCCGGCCATCGAGTGGCTCGTAACTCACGATAATTCGTCGTTGTGGGCCACTCGGTGGCCGGCGCCTAGCGCGGCTTCCGCGCCGACATCACCAGGTTGTAGAAGATCTCCGGCGGCAGATGCGGTTCCAGCACCGCGTTGTCGACGCGCTGCAGGGCGATGTAGCTGTGGAAGGCGAAGCGCCGCCAGCGGTAGGGGATCTGCTCCGGCTCCGCCGTCGATTCGACCGTCCGCAGCACCCAGCCGTACATGTTCGAGAGCAGCTCCTCGCCCTTCACGCGGGTGTCGGCGAACCCGGCGCCCTTGAAGAACGAACCCAGCAGGGCGGGATCGAACGCGTGGACGTCGACTTCCGACTCGAGCTCATGGCCGTAGTCGGGATCGGCGCCGTCGCCGTTCTCGTGCCGAGCGTCCGCGCCCATCGCCCGCCTCCAGAGCGGCGCGATCGCCCCGGCGCCGCGCTTGGGGATCGCCGCCAACCGATCTCCGTTGGCGGACGGCTCCCCACAGAAGACGACGACCCCTCCCGGGCGCAGGACGCGGAAGAACTCCGCCGCGGCGCGTTGCATGTCCGGGATGTGGTGCAGGACCGCATGACCGAGCACCAGGTCGAAGCTCTCGTCCTCGAACGGGAGCTGCTCGGCGTCCGTCACCGCCGTCTCGACCCGGTCGCCGAGTCCGATCCGCTCGGCGTTGCCCGCGAGCGTCTTCAGCATCCCGGGGGAGATGTCGGTCGCGGTCAGGCGCTCGATCAACCCCGCCGACATCAGGTTCAGCGAGAAGTAGCCGGTGCCCGCGCCGATCTCGAGCGCGTCACCCCAGCCTTCGGGTTCGCGTCCGAGCGCCTTCCGCAACTTGCCCGTGACCTGGTCGACTCCGATCCCTCCGAAGTCGATCCCCCACTTGGCGTCGTAGCTTTCGGCAGCGAGGTCGTGATAGCGCGTGTTGACGTCGCGGATCTGGTCCGCGGTCGCGTCGGGAGCCGCTGGCATGCGCGGGACTGTACCGTCCGAACCATCATGAGCACCGGCGTCACCGACAGGTTCGTGCAGGCTGATCAGCCGGAGGGGGTGCCGCCCCTGGAGCTGACCGGCGAGCGCACCCTTCCCGACGTTCCGGAGGAGAACTACTGGTACCGCCGCCACCTCGCCGTCTACGAATGGATCGCCGAGCGGGTCGCCGGGATGAGCGTCGCCGACCTGGCGTGCGGTGAGGGATACGGATCGGCGGTGCTCGCGGAGAAGGCCTCCGCGGTCGTCGGCATCGACGCCAACCCCGAGGCCCACGATCACGCCCGACTCCGCTACGCCCGGCCTAATCTCCGCTTCGAGCGCGACCTGGTCGAGAACGTCGCGGGCCCGCTCGACGCCGTCGTCTTCCTGCAGACGATCGAGCACATCGAGGACGTCGCCAAGCTCCTCGCCTCGATCTCCGAAGCGGCGCCGCTCGCCTTCATCTCCACCCCCAACAGGCTGACGCTCGCCCCGGAGGGGGCCGAGAAGTCCGACAACCCCTGGCACATCCGCGAGTACACGCTCGGCGAGTACCGCGAGATCCTCCAGCCGGCCTTCGGTCAGGTCGAGATCATGGGCCTCTTCCACGCGCGCAAGCTGGCGATCCACGAGCGGGCGATCGCACTCGGCTGGGATCGCGTCCACGAGACGCTGCGGATCACCAAGCCGTTCTACGAGCGCTTCACGCCGGCGATCTCCGCCCGCGACTTCGCCCTGCGCGACTCCTCCGCGGCCGACCTCGAGCGCTCACTCGACTTCCTGGCGATCTGCAGACGATGAGCGCGGACACCTCGGCGAGCGGGGGCGCGGGGGCCGGGGGGAGCGAGGGGGCGTCCGCCCCGACCGTCGGCGACATCGCGATCGTCCTGCACTCCCACATGCCTTACGTCGAGGGCCACGGCACCTACCCGTTCGGCGAGGAGTGGCTCTTCGACGCCGCGCTGCGCAGCTACCTGCCGGTCCTGGAGCGCGCCGAGAACCTGACGATGAGCGTCACGCCGGTCCTCGCCGATCAGCTCGAGGACCAGGCGGCGTCGGCCCGGCTGCGCGCCTTCGCCGCCGAGTACAGGCTCGATTCGGCGATCGCCGACGAGCGGGACGTGGAGCATGATCTGAGGGCCGCGTGCCTGGCCGAGGCCGAGCGCTACGAGCGCGCGATCGAGCGTTTCGACGCCGTCGGCGGGGACCTCGTCGCGGCCTTCGCAGCCACAGCGGAGGACCGCAACGTCGAGCTCCTCGCGTCGACGGCCACCCACGCCGTGCTCCCGCTGCTGCTCACCCGGGAGGCCCGAACGCTCCAGCTGGACGCGGGACTGCGCTCCCACCGGCGCCGGTTCGGCCGTTCGGCCGGGATCTGGCTGCCTGAATGCGCCTACGAGCCGGGCATCGAGTCGTTGCTGGCGGATGTCGGCGTGGAGTACTTCTGCATCGACCAGTCGGCGCACGAATCGGAAGGCGAGTCGATGCGACCGATCGCAACCGACGGCGCCCTCGCCTTCCCCATCGACTGGGAGGCGATCCAGTGGCTGTGGTCGTGGGAGGGCTACCCCTCGGACCCGCTCTACGCCGACTTCCATCGCAAGTCTCTGCGTGGCTGTCGTCCGTGGGCAATCGGGGGCGATCCCTACGACCCCGACGCCGCCGAGCGCCGCGCCCGCGAGCAGGGACGCCGGTTCGCTGTCGCCGTAGCCGACCGACTCGACGCCCACGGAAAGATGTCCGGAGAGCGCGGGCTGCTGACCTTCGCGATCGACACCGAGCTGCTGGGGCATTGGTGGTGGGAGGGGATCTACTGGCTCGAGGAGGCGCTCGCGGAGCTGCCGAAGCAGGGCGTCCGGGCGGTGACCCTCGCCGAGGCCCGGGCCGAGCATCCGCCGAGGCGCCGGGAGCTTCACCTCTCGAGCTGGGGTGAGGGCAAGGACCTCCGAACCTGGGACTCGCCCCGTGTCGCCGACCTCGCCTGGGCCGCTCAGCGTCTGGAGGTGCAGGTGCTCGCGGCAGCCGTCTCGCATCGTCTCGAGGGCGATGCCCTGAAGCGGGTGGCGCGGGAGCTGCTCGCCGTGCAGGCGAGCGACTGGGCCTTCCTCGACTACGGAGGCAAGACGGGCGACTACCCCTACCAGCGCCTGCTGGCTCACTCGCGAGCCGCCTTCGAGGCCTTAGAATCGCCGGCGGGGGTCGACCCGAGGACGCGAAACCTCGCGCCGGACATGTCTCCCGCGCCACTGCTTCAGCCTTGACAGTCCCGCACCTCAGATGAGCCGCGTTCTGATCCTCTCCTGGGAGTACCCCCCGTTGATCGAGGGCGGGCTCGCCCGCCACGTGCGCAAGCTCTCCGAGGCCCTCGTCGGGCTCGGGATCGAGGTTCACGTGCTGACCAGGGGAGGGGAGGAGTCCCCGCGCGAGGAGATCGCGGCCGGCGTCCACGTCCACCGGGTGCTCGAGCCGAGCCGCCCGCGCGATCTCGGCGAGTTCGTCGCCTGGATCGAGCGCATGAACGCCGACATGCTGGCGGCCGGGGTGGAGTTGGGCGACCGCTACGAGTTCGATCTCGTCCATGGCCACGACTGGCTCGTCGCCGCCGCCTGCGATCACCTGGCACGCCGCTTCTCGGCGCCGCTGATCACGACGATCCACGCCACCGAGTACGGCCGCCACCAAGGCTGGGTCGACAAGCACCCACAGTCCTACATCCACGGCGTCGAGCGCTGGATCACCAACCGCTCCGACCGCGTCATCGCCTGCTCCTCCTACATGCGCGATCAGATCTCGGACATCTTCTCCGTCCCCGAGGGACGGATCGCCGTGATTCCGAACGGGATCGACCCCGGCGACCTTCCGGTCGGCGAGGAGGATCAGCTCGAGAAGCTGCGCGCCGACTTCGCCGCGCCCGACGAGAAGCTCGTCCTGCTGATCGGGCGGCTCGTCTACGAGAAGGGCTTCCAGATCGCGCTGGAGGCGATGCCGGAGTTGATCGAGCGGGTGCCGGGCACGCGATTCCTCGTCGCCGGCTCGGGCACCCACGAGCAGGCGCTCAAGGAGCAGGCCGCCGAGCTCGGGCTGATGGAGCACGGGACGTTCCTGGGCTGGATCGGCGACGACGTGCTGCACTTGCTCTACCGGATCGCCGACGTCTGCGTGGTCCCCTCGATCTACGAGCCTTTCGGCCTCGTCGCGCTGGAGGCGATGGCCTCCGGCTGCCCGTGCATCGTCGCCGACACCGGGGGCCTACGCGAGGTCGTCCCTCACGGCGAGGTCGGCCTCCGGTTCCGCACCAGGGACCCCGAGGAGCTGGGACAGATGGTCGAGCGCGTCCTCACCGAGCCGGAGCTGCGTGAGCGCCTAGTGGCCGAGGCCGGCGAGCACGTCCTCCGCTTCGACTGGAACGACGTGGCGAGAAGCACCGTGGAGATCTACGAGGAGCTTCGTGACGCGCCCATCGACTCTGTCGGCGCCGTACCACGGACCTCTGGCTATCCGGGAGGAAAGTAACCCGGAGGGCCTCCGCTTCACGTCGCATGGACCTCTCGCCCACCCCTGCTCGTAGTAGGGCCGATGAGACTGAGGTCGGTCACCCTTCTCGCTATTGCCGTCCTCGCCACAGCGGCGATCGGCTGTAGGGCGGAGGATGCAGGCAGTGGGGGCGAGACCGGAGACGTGGGCGGGGCTTCATCCCCGCCGGCGCTTGCCGCATACCGCGCTCACCCCGGCGATAAACCGGTGGAGATCATCGACGCCGTCGGCCTCTCGGTGCGAGCGGGTTGCCGGACGTATCGGACGTACCCGGGGACGGATGCGTTTCTGTTGTTGTCGGCGGCGACGGATCTGGAGGACACCGAGATCAGCGTCAGGTTCGAAACCGATCGCTTTGGCGAGGAGGAGATCTACAGTTTCTCCCCCCGCGGCTTCTCGCCAGAGTACGGATGGTGGGATGTGATCGGAGGAGAACAGTCGAGGGTCCGCGGCCTTCTGAAGTACCGGACCGCCAACGAGGAGTCTGTGACTGTGCGCTTCCAGGGGAGCGGCGGGCGCAAGACGGGGTCTCCCTGCAGGTTGGAGACGAGCACCGTCGTAGCGTCAGGCGCCGAGGCTGCTGCGGTGAGGACGGTTGCCGAGCCCGACGTGCCGATCGATCGGGGATGGGTGCCCCCGGTGGTGCTTGGCCCGAAGGGGGGTGTGCTCCGGCCCTGCGAAGTCGGACCGAGGGGAGGTGGACACGATCTCTGGATCAAGGACATCACGTGCGAGTACGCGAACGCGTGGCTACGGCGACTCGTAAGCGTCGTCGGTCCGCAAGGACAGGTTGGAGGCTACGGACGTCTCGAGGGAGGCTGGGAGTGCTGGTCGCGTCTGGAGCGCAAGTGGGGACCGATCCACAACATATGCGTGCGAGGGGATCAGCTCGTCATGTTCTACTTCTCCTGAGCGAGGGACCTCTGGGCCCCTGACGTTCGTACTTGATGTGGTACCGAACTTGGACGAGGTCTGGTTGCACGGATTCGCAACGAACAGAGGGATCGTTCGCCTCCCGGGGGGCCCGCGCGTCATGCCCGAGTCGAGAGCCACGTCGTCGAGGCGCGTTCGGGCGAAGCGCGATGAGCGTCGTCTGGTGCGCGCGGCCGGAGACGGCTCGGAGGAGGCGCTGGGGGCGCTCTTCGACCTGCACTGGCCGCGTGCCCATCGAACCGCCTACCTGATCGTCTACGACGCGCCCGCGGCGGAGGACATCGCCCAGGAGGCTTTCATCTCGGCGATCCGCAACCTCGACCGCTTCGACCGCCGGCGTCCGTTCGGACCGTGGCTCCACCGGATCGTCGTCAACCGGTCGATCGACTGGGTGCGGTTGCGAAAGCTGCGCCGAGAGGCGCTCTACGTGGATGACGCGGTCGAATCGGAGGCGGCTGGGAGGGGGGAGGCCGGAGGTTCTGAGTGCGGCGGCGTCTCCCGGGAGTTGATGGACGCACTTGGGCGGCTCTCGTCCGACCAGCGCGCGGTCGTGGTGCTCCGGTATCTGCTCGATCACACCCCGGGCGAGATCGCGTCGGCGCTCGACTTGCCACGAGGAACCGTCAACTCCCGGCTGCGCCGCGGGCTGGATCAGCTCGCCGAGCTTTACGAGGGGGAGGGATGAACGAGGAACGGCTGAGAGAGGACCTGGAGAAGACCGTCCTTCCGGACGAGGACGGCGCTCGACAGCGAGCCTGGGAGCTGATCGCCGCCGCCCATCGTGAGCGCGGCGGAACTCATGCGCGCACAGGGTGGCTCCATCGCCGCCTCCGCTTGGTGGCAGCGTCTGCTGCGATCCTCGGCGGCCTGGGGCTCGTGCTGACGCCGGCCGGCGCGGACGTCAGGGATTGGATCGGCGATGTGATCGATCCCGGAAACGGCGCCGACGAGCGCGCATTGACCCACCTCCCTGCCCCGGGCAAGATCCTGGTTCGCTCCGGGTCGGAGTTGTGGACCGTCGAGAACGACGGATCACGGCGGCTCCTTGGCGAATACGAGGGAGGCAGCTGGTCTCCGCACGGCTTGTACGTCGCCGCATCTGCTGGGCGGCGGCTGGTCGCCCTCGATCCTCAAGGCGAGATCCGCTGGTCGATCACCCGCGGGCGGGTTGAAGACCCACGGTGGTCGCTTGGCAACGGCTATCGGGTTGCCTACAGAAGCGGTTCAGAGCTCCGCGTCGTGTGGGGCGACGGGACGAACGATCGTGGATTCGGTCAGGCGACACCTGTAGCGCCCGCATGGCGACCTGGCGTAGGCGTTCGCCATGTTCTTGCCTACGTCGACGGTCGGGACCGAGCCCGGATCCTGGATGTCGACACCGGCGAGTCCAAGACGTTGACCAGCGTCCTTCGCGATCCAGTCGCGGTCGAGTGGTCGGGCGACGGCGCTGAGCTCCTCGTTCTCTCGGCTGGCTCGATTCGGGCCTTGGACGCGCACGGTGTCCTTGAGTGGAAGCACCGGTTCCCGCCCGGCCAGCGCGCCGCCGCCGCGAGCTTCGATGGCTCCGCGCGCGCCACTGCAGTCGTGCGTGCGATGTCCGGGGAGTGGAGTTCCGTCGTGAGCCTGGAATCGCGCGGCGACGGGGCGATGGCGAGCCGAGTATTCACGGGATCCGGGTCCTTCGATGGAGTGCACTACTCGCCCGATCGAGCTCGATTCGTGATCGGTTGGCCGGACGCCGATCAGTGGCTCTTCTTCCCGACGAAGCGCACGCGAAAGGTGTTTGCGGCCGGCGACATCGCGAAGCAGTTCGGAGCAGGCGCCGGAAGCCGCGGGTTCCCGATCGTCGAGGACTGGTGCTGCGACCAACCTCCCTGAACGTGACATTGGTCCGGCGTAAAGTCGGATCACATCCACAAAAGGGGGATGCAGGCCTCCTTTTGTGGATGTGATGCCCCTCCGCCTGGAATGAGATCCACAAAGGGAGGCACCGGGCGACCCTCTGGCGTCACCGGAAGATCGTCGTCAGCCGCGTCGGTCTACCTGGGCCCCGGCGGCCCGTAGCCCTCGGGCTCGACCGGGTTCGGCCACTTCAGCGTCTCCGGCGCATCCCGCATCCTGATCACCCTCGCCGGAACGCCGGCGGCGACCGCGTTGGCGGGGATGTCGCGGGTGACGACCGAGCCGGAGCCGATCACGGAGTTGTCGCCGACGGTGACGCCGCGGAGGATCTGAGCGCCGTAGCCGATCCAGACGTTGTTGCCGACGACGACGTCGCGCTTGTAGATCCCCTGCTTGCGGATCGGCGATTCCACGTCGGCGACGTTGTGGTCGAAGTCGATGAACATCGCCCGGTCGGCGATCACGCACTCGGAGCCGATCGAGACCCGCTGGTAGGCGGAGATGGTGCACTCCTGGCCGATCACGGTCTTACGCCCGATCTCGACCGTCCCCTCGTGGCAGCGGATCTTCGTCCCGTGGCCGATCCAGACGAACCGCCCCAGCCGCAAGCGCCCGCTGCGTCCGACCTGGAGCTGCAGCCTCGGCCCCAGGAAGGCCATCCCGTCGGTCCGCAGCCGACGACCGGCCGGGGTCAGCAGGCGTCGCCAGGCGTAGCGCCACAGCAGCCGCCCGTACTCGGCGTTGAGCATGCCGTTGCGGGCGGCGAAGCGCAGTGCCGCCAGCCCTCGTTGCGGCGGGCTGTAGTGGTCGACGGAGCTCACAGGCGCCGCATCATATGGACCCCGACGAGCCCCTCAGCGGCCTGAGGGAGCCTTCAGCGCCGACCGTGCGATGATCCTTACGCCTCACGGCGCGGGACCAATGAGCGTGACTTCCGACATACCCACTTCCGAGCTGGCCGCGCGCTTGCTCGGCGGCGAGAAGCGAGCCCTCGCCCGCGCGATCTCCCTGGTGGAGAACGGCGACCCCGCGGGGGCCGAGCTGGTCGCCGAGCTCTACCCGCGCACCGGCGACGCCCGCATCATCGGCTTCACCGGCCCTCCCGGAGTCGGCAAGAGCACGCTGATCGGCGCGCTCGTCAAGGAGCTGCGCAGCCACGACCGGCGAGTGGGCGTTCTCTCGATCGACCCTTCCAGCCCGTTCACCCGCGGCGCGCTGCTCGGCGACCGGATCCGGCTCTCCGAGCATTTCCTCGACGAGGGTGTCTTCATCCGCTCGATGGCCAGCCGCGGTGCCCTCGGCGGGCTCGCCGAGGCGGCCCTGCAGGCGGCCCTGGTGATGGACGCCGCCGGCTTCGACGACGTCCTGCTCGAGACGGTCGGCGTCGGCCAGGCCGAGATCGACGTGGTCGATCACGCCGACACCGTCGTGCTGGCGCTGATGCCCGGGTCGGGCGACTCGATCCAGGCGCTCAAGGCCGGGGTCATGGAGATCCCCGACGTGATCGTCGTCAACAAGGCGGAGCACCCCCTCACCGACACGATGGTCCGCGAGGTGCGGACGGCGCTCTCGCTCGGCCCGAAGGGCGAATGGCGGGTTCCGATCATCAAGACGGTCGCATCCGAGGGGACGGGTGTCCCGGAGCTGCTGGAGTCGATCGAGGCGCATCGCGCTCAGGTCGAGGAGTCCGGGACGCTGGAGAAGCGCCGCGCGCGCAACCTCCGCAGCGAGGTCCTCGGCTTGGCGGCGGCGCGGATGAAGCGCGAGCTGGAACATCGGATCGCCGAGGACCCGGTGGTCGCCGAGCTCCTGGAACGCGTGGTCCAGCGGCGTACCGATCCGGCGACGGCGGCGGGCGAGCTGCTCGCGATGCGCGACGCGGACGAGGCGAGCCAGGAGGGCTGAGGTGTCGGTCGAGGCGGCGGACTTCGAGGCCGGACTGCTCGAGCCGCTGCCGTCGCTCGAGGCTCTGCTGCGCGCGGGTGGCCGCCGCGTCGATGACCTCCACGGCGTACGCGTCGGCAGCCTTCGCGGCGTCCTCGTCGACGCGGGGAGCGGCGCGCCGACCTGGGGGATCGTCAAGCTCGGCCGCTTCGGGCGCTGCAGCGCCGTGCCGGCGGCCTACCTGGCGCCGGGCGCGGATCGCGTCTGGGCGGCGCTCTCGCGAGATCCGATCCGGTCGGCGGCGACGCTCGATCCCAGCTCAGGCCTCACGGTCGCCGAGGAGCGGATGCTGCTCGCGCATTACGGGGTTCCCCGCGCGCTGGGGAGGCAGCTCGAGCTGGCCTCGCGCCCCGACGAAGAAGCCTCCTCGGCTCCAGCCTGACGCGCTCAGCGACCGGCTTCGCTTGGCGGCGGCGGGCTTCCCTCGCCGCCGGCCTCGGCGCTCGGCGGTCTGTATGCCTGCTCGAGCGTCTGCGTCGCCTGCTCGATCGCCGCGAGCGCCTCGTCGAGGCCGCTGAGCTGGGCCTCGATGCCGGCGCGTCGCTCGGCGGGGGTGGGCGCGTCGATCGCGCTCTCGCTTCCCACGTCAGCAGCGTCGGCGCTGTCGGCGGCGTCAGCCGCGATCGGCGGTGGCGTCAGCGCCTCCCGGATCGCGCGGTCGTGTTGGGCGTAGGTCTGCCAGAGCGCGGCGAGCTCCTTGCGCAGCTCCTCGATCTCGGCGTCGCGGGCGGCGAGCTCGCGCTCGACGTCGGCGGGCTTGACTCCGAGCAGGCCTCGCCGCAACCTCCCCGTCGCGCCGGTCCTACCGCCGCTTCTGGCTCCACCGCCACCCATTGGGCCGAGTATAGGCGCGAGCCCGGCACCCGCCCGAGCGATCCACGGCGGGAAGAACCATCCGCGATCGCGCCGGACCTGTGCTGACCGCCCGTTCAGGTGGTAGGTTGACCTCCGCCGGAACTGGGATGGATCGCCTGCCGGAAGGGAAGAGCATGATCGCAGCGGAGCTGCGCGGGGACAACAGACCGAGCTTGAACGAAGCCCTTGGATGGATCGGGTCGCGAGTCGACGACATCTACGGCGCCGGAATCGGACGTCTCGAGGACGTCTGGATCGACCCCGGCACCGGTGAGCCACGCTGGCTTCTGATCAAGGAGGGACGCTTCGGCGGCCGGGCCACGTTGATCCCCTTCGAGGACGCGACCGCGGGCGCCGGCCACGTCTGGGTTCCCTACGAGCGCGACGTCGTCCGCGACGCCCCCCAGATCGAGCCCGGGGCGCCTCTCACCCAGCAGGTGGAGCTGTCGCTGCGGCGCCATTACGCGGCGAACTCACCGGCCGCGTTCGAGCGGGCCGAGCACCTCGGCTCGACCGTCGAGCGGATGGGGGACGATGCTCCCGCCGAGACTACCTCGAGGTCGGCGGGCGATGAACCGCCCTCCCCGAGGATGCCGGAGCGCCCCGCACCTCCGGTTCCGGCTCCGGACGTCTCCGAGCGCCGAGTGGATCCTGAGCGCGAGGACGATCTGCGGAGGCCGGCGTTCGACGCCGCCGAGGGCTCCCGGCGCGAGGAAGAGGGCGTCGGGCGCAGCGCCCCGCGGTCGGCGAGTGCTCCGACCGATGCCCCCGGCCCCGGTCCCGAGGCCCAGCCACAGGCGGGCCCGCCTCCTGGCTATCCCGCCTGGCCGCCTCCGGCCCCCGCCTACTTCCAGCCGCTCGGCTGGCCATATCCTCCGCCCGCCCCGTACGGGTCCGTCCCCTATCCGCCCCCGGGTTACCCGCCGTTCCCGCCGTATCCCGGCTACGCGGCTGCTCCAGAGGCGCCGGCCGATCCACTCGCCGGGCTCTCCGGTCGCGAGGTCGAGATCGAGCTCGAAGGACCGGTGACGATCAGCGGCCGGGTCCGCTCCGTGCGCTTCAAGCCCGACTCCGGCGAGTCGGATCCGGGCCGGTAGGCGAGGATCTCCCCCTCGCCGTCGGCGAGCCGCTCGGCGGCGATCGACAGCGCTTCGACGAAGCGGGTGAACTGAGCTTTGACCCGGGCGCCGTCGGCCAACCCCGACGTCAGCGATACGGCCTGCGCCGTCAGTCCCTCCGAGAGCGAGGCGATCTCCCGTCGCCGCTGCTCGACCAGCGTGGCCGCCGCGTAACGAGCGCGTTCGAGCTGGTCGGCGGCATCGGCATCGACCTGTTGCAGCAGTCGCTCGATGCGCTCCTGGATCGCGGCCGCCTCCCGCTGCGGCCTGCTTTCCTCCTCGCGGCGCTCGACGCGCGCGACCAGCTCCTCGGTGGCCGTCGCCAACCGCGCCAACGCCGATCCGAGGGCCTCGATCGCGGCCTCGACCGGCTGGGCCGGGCCGCGGCTGCTCTCGTCGTGGTCGATGGGTGAGGCCGGAAGCTCCAACCAGGCAAGTCTAGGTTCGTCCGCGGCGGCCCTTGTCGCCTTCGAGGGCGGCGAAGGTCTCAGACAGGATCTCGTCTGGATCCGCCAGACCGTGGATGAGGCGCAGGTGGTTCTCGATCTCCTCGCGGCTGGCCCCGCGCGTCGCGAGTTGGCGGGCGGCGCCTCGGGCGGCGTCGAGGTTCGGAGGGGGAATCCGATCGGGCTCGGGCAGGCTCGGACCGGCGATCGGGCCGGCAGGCGGTGGCAGCTGCGTCGCGCCTGATCTGGCGGCCCGCCAGAACGAGCTCGATCGGGGAGGGACGTAGGTCTCGGGCCGCTGGACGTCGTCGGCGGACGCCGTCGAGTCCGGCTCGTCCCCCGGCTCCGGCGGCGAAGGCGCTTCGCCCGCTTCGGCGGCGAGCTTCTCGGCCGCGTCCCCGAGGGCGTGGATCAGCCGATCGAAGCGGATGTAGATCGGCTCGGCGTCGTCGAGCCGGCCGAGGATCGCCTCGGTCTTGGCGAGCAGCTCGTCGCTGAGCGCGGCGATCCGCGCCCGGCGCTCGCGCACGAGCTCGTCGGCTTGCCGCCGCGCGCGCACGAGCTCCGCGGTCGCCTCGGCGTTGGCCTCGGCCCGGATGCGCGCCGCTTCCTCCTCGACCGCGTCGAGGATCGACGAGACGCGCCTGGAGATCTCGGCGCTCAACTCGCCTCCACGAGCAGGTGGCGGCGTTCCCTGACCGGCCCCGATCTCGCTCACGGCGCCAGAGTAGTCAATCGACAGGCGGTGGCCCGCCATCACCGGCGCCTCAGCAGCCGAGCGCCCGGGCGATCACCATCTGCTGGACCTCGTCGGTGCCCTCACCGATCGTGAGGATCTTCGCGTCACGGTAGAAGCGGCAGACGGGGTACTCCTCGATGTAGCCGTAGCCGCCGTGGATCTGGACCGCCTCCTCGGCCGCCCTGACCGCCAGCCGCCCGGTCTTGAGCTTCGCCTGGGCGGCCGTCAGCGT
>CAZXKG010000008.1:0-7182 GCA_964641695.1 uncultured Conexibacter sp. | reverse complement strand
TGACGGCCGCCCAGGCGAAGCTCAAGACCGGGCGGCTGGCGGTCAGGGCGGCCGTCAGCGTGAACGACTCACCGCGATCCTTGAGGCTCGCCGCGTGGTAGGTGAGGAGCCTCGCGGCCGCGATCTCGGTCGCGATGTCGGCGAGCTTCGCCTGGATCGTCTGGAACTTCGAGATCGGCTTGCCGAAGGCGTTGCGCTGCTTGGCGTAGGCGAGGGCCTCGTCCAGCGCCCCCTGCGCGAGCCCCAGGCCCATCGCCGCGACCCCGATCCGGCCCCCGTCGAGGATCTGCAGGAACTGCTTGAAGCCCTGACCGGCGGGGCCGAGGAGGTTCTCGGCGGGCACGCGGCAGTCCTCGAAGCTGAGCGGACGCGTGTCGGATGCGTTCCAGCCCATCTTCCGGTACGGCTGTCCCTGCTCGTAGCCGGGGGTGCCGTTGGGGACGATCAGGTTCGAGATCTCACCGTCCGGACCCTCACCGGTGCGGGCGGTGATCGTCACGCATGCGGTGATGTCGGTGCCCGCGTTGGTGATGAACTGCTTGGCTCCGTCGACGACCCATTCCTCGCCGTCGCGACGTGCCCGCGTCTTGACGTTCCCCGCGTCGGAGCCGGCCTCGGGCTCGGTCAACCCGAACGCGGCGAGCCTGCGCCCGCTGCAGAGCTCCGGCAGCCACTGCTCGCGCTGGGAGTCGTTGCCGAAGAGGTGGATCGGCATCGTCCCGAGCGAGGTGTGCGCGGCCAAGGTGATCGCCACCGACGAGTCGATCCGGGCAAGCTCCTCGACCGCCAGCGCGTAGCTGAAGGTGTCGGCGCCACCGCCCCCGTGCTCGGCGGGAAAGGGGATGCCCATCAGCCCCAGCTCGCCCATCTGCGCGACCAGCTCGTAGGGGAACGACTTGGTGCGATCGAGCTCCTCGGCCACCGGCGCGACCTCTTTGCGGGCGAAGTCCCGAACCGTGTCGCGGAGGAGCCGCTGCTCGTCGTTGAGGGTGAAGTCCATCGGTCAGCTTCCGTTCGAGTAGCGCCGCGCCAGCTCGACGAGCAACCTCGTCCCGAACCCGGTCGCGCCGCCCTTAACGTAGTCACGCCCCGATTCCCATGCGGTCCCGGCGATGTCGAGGTGCGCCCAGGGCACGTCCTCGACGAACTGCTCGAGGAAAGCCGCCGCGTACACCGTGCCCGCCTTGCCCTTCGAGCCCGCGTTGTTGAGATCGGCGTACTTCCCCTTCGTCAGCTTCGTGTACTCGGGGTGCAGCGGCATCCTCCAGACGAGCTCGCCGACGATCTCGCCGCTGGCCGCCACCTCGTCCGCCCACTCGTCGTCGTTGGCCATCAGGCCCGCGTAGGTGGATCCGAGCGCCACCACGACCGCGCCGGTGAGCGTCGCGACGTCGACGATCCGGCCGGCGCCCTGGCGCTCGCACCAGGTGAGCGCGTCGGCGAGGACCAGGCGTCCCTCGGCGTCGGTGTTGTCGACCTCGACGGTCTTCCCGTTGAGCTGGGTGATGATGTCGCCGGGACGGGTGGCGGAGCCGCCGGGCATGTTCTCGACCACGGCGAGGACGGAAATCAGATCGATCGGGACTCGCAGCTCGGCGATCGCCGCCGTCGCCTCGAGCACGGCGGCGCCTCCCGACATGTCCATCTTCATCTCGTGCATCGTCGCCGGGGGCTTCAGGGAGATCCCGCCGGTGTCGAAGGTGACCGTCTTGCCGACCAGTCCCAGCTTCGGTCGATCGCCTCCGCCCGAGTAGCGGAGGACGACGAGCAGCGGATCCTTCGCGGAGCCGGCTCCGACCGCGAGCAGGCCGCCGAAGCCCTCGCGTTCGAGCTCCGCCGGGCCGAGGATCTCGACCTCGACCCCGTCGTGCTCGCTCGCGATCTCGCGGGCACGGTCGGCGATGTAGGCGGGGTCGGCGACGTTGGCAGGGAGGTTCTGCAGGTCGCGGGCGCGGTTGGCGGCGCGGGACGCGGCCGCCGCGTAGCCGACGATCGACGCCAGCTCGTCGTCGGCCCGTCCGCCGATCAGGATCAGCTCCTCGACCGGGTCGCTCGGGTCGTCGCTCTTGAAGCGGTCGAACTCGTAGGCGGCGAGCGTCGTCCCCGCGACCAGGGCGGCGGCGACCGATGCGGGGTGGACCGAGTCGGCGGTCGCAGGGCGGATCCAGCCGATCGAGGTCGCACCGAGCCGGCGCGCTTCGCCGGCGGCGACGGCGGCTGCCGTGCGTACGCGTTCGGCGCTGAGCTCCTCCCGCCCACCCAGGCCGACCACCAGCAGCCGACCGGGTCGACCGGGCCGGAGCAGGCAGTGATCCTTGAAGTCCGTGCTCACGTCCGCCTCGCCGGGCAGCCCGGTGAACGGCTCCGGCAGTGATTCGCCCTCGAGCAGGCCGATGCAGAGCAGGTCCACGTCGGCGTCGTGAGCGTTGATCTCCAAGAGTTCGACTCGCATGCGGGCGGACGATATCGGCCGCCGGTCGGCTTGCTCGCGGCGGGCCCGGAGTTCGCTTCGATCACACCGATCGATGTCGAATGCCCGCGGTGACTACGATTCGCCGACACTCTGCCCCCCAGCACCTCAGGAGTCCTGCGCATGCCGAAGTCCGTGATCCTCTCAACCGCTCGTACTCCTTTCGGGAAGATGGGCGGTGCCCTCTCCTCGCTCGACGCCACCGATCTCGGCGGCACCGCGATCGAGGCCGCGCTGGAGCGCTCCGAGGTCGCGCCGGGTCAGGTCGACGCCGTCGTCTACGGCCAGGTCCTGCAGGCCGGCCAGGGGCAGATCCCCTCGCGCCAGGCGCAGATCAAGGGCGGGATCCCCAAGGAGGTCCCATCCGAGACGATCAACAAGGTCTGCGCCTCGGGCATGCGTTCCGTCGGGCTCTTGGATCAGGCGATCCGCGCCGGTGACATCGGGGTCGGCGTCGGCGGTGGCATGGAGTCGATGTCGCAGGCGCCTTACCTGCTCCCCGGCGCCCGTTTCGGATTCCGGATGGGCGACGTCAAGGCGGTCGACGCGATGACCCATGACGGGCTCACCAACCCGTTCACCGGCAAGCAGATGATCAACGAGGCCAGCGAGGTCGGCAACGAGCTGGAGATCACCCGCGCCGAGATGGACCGGATCGCGGTTCGCTCTCACGAGCTCGCCCAGCGCGCGACCGACGAGGGCAAGCTCGCCGAGGAGATCGTCGCGGTTACGGTCAAGTCCCGCAAGGCCGAGACCGTCGTCGAGGCCGACGAGGCGATCCGCCCCGACACCACGATCGAGAGCCTCTCGAAGCTGCGCGCGATCGGTGGCGACGACGCCACCCACACCGCGGGCAACGCCCCCGGGGTCAACGACGGCGCCTCCGCGGTCGTCGTCGCCTCCGAGGAGTGGGCGAGCGCCAACGGCAAGCAGCCGCTCGCGACGATCATCGGCTACGGCACGATCGCCGACGACTACGCCTACCTCGCGAAGACCCCGGCGAAGGCCGCCCGGCTCGCGCTCGAGAAGGCGGGCAAGTCCGTCGAGGACGTCGACCTCTGGGAGTTCAACGAGGCCTTCGCCTCGGTCGCGATCAACTCGATCCGGATGCTCGACATCGACGAGGAGAAGGTCAACGTCAACGGCGGCGCGATCGCCCTCGGCCACCCGATAGGCGCCTCCGGCGGCCGGATCATCGGCGCCCTCGTCCACGAGCTCCAGCGCCGCGGCGGCGGCCTCGGCTGCGCCGCGATCTGCAGCGGCGGAGGGCAAGGCGACGCCATCCTGATCCAGGTCTGATCCGACGGCCCGGGAGCGCCCCTGACGGAGTCCTCGTCGCCTCACGACCCCTTCGGTCGCTTCGGCTCCTGCGTTCGCCGTCAGGAACGCTCCCGCGCTCGTCAGATTCCTGCGTTCGCCGCTGAGAACGCTCCCGGGCTCGCCGGTGGTCGGCGCTAGGTTTATGGCGTGGGGATCGTCTGGCCAGACTCGATCGACGAGATCCTCGGCGGCGATGCGGCGGCTGGGCTGGCGTACCTGACCCCGGCGCGCGGCATCGTGATCACGCCGATGGCGCCGATCGGGCTCCGCGACCGGGAAGCGGGGACGGTCACGGTCACCACTTCCCTCGGGCTCTGGAAGAAGGTCGAGCGGATCAGGGCGAACCCGTCGGTCGCGGTTGCCTTCCATGCCCGCGAGCACGGCTTCAGCGAGCGATCCGAGTTCGTGCTTGCCCAGGGGACGGCGAGCATCCCGGACGCCCCCGATCGCAAATGGCTGGAATCGATCCAGGCCGACTGGGAGCGCTTCCTCGGTCCGACCAAGACCGGCCTCGCCCGGCGCCTTCTCGAGGTCTACTACTACGAGCGGGTGCCGATCGAGATCGACGTCGAGCGCCTGCTCGTCTGGCCGGACCTGCGATGCACCGGCGCTCCCGAGGTGATCGGCGCTCCGCTGCCCGACCCACCGGGCCCCCAGGAGCCTCCCGCGAATGGAACGGAGCCCCGTGTCGACGTGCGGAAGCTCGCCAAGGAGTCGCAGCGACTTCCTCACACCCTGCTGGGATGGTGCGGCGCGGATGGGCTGCCGGTCGTCGTTGCCGCCCGGATGGGAGCGACCACTGGCGTGGGAGCCGAGTTGGAGCTTCCGAGCATCGGGACGGGCGCCGACCGCCGCCCCTTCGGCCTCGACGACGGCGGGCGCCGCGCGGGGCTGCTCGCCCACAAGTTCGCAGCGCGAATGGTCGGCCAGGAGCAGCGCATCTACACGGGTTGGCTGGAGGTCGCAGGGGACCGGGTCGTCTACAAGCCGCACACGCGGCAGGGCTACGCGCTGCCCGCCTCGGAGGCTCTCTTCGTGATCGGCGCCGCGTTCTCGACCCGCCGGGGCATCCGCGAGGCGAGGCGTCGCGGGTTGGCTCCGAGCGCCGGATAGGAAGCTCCGCGCGGTTTCGCCTCGCGGGACGTGGGTAACGGGTTGTTGTCACTCGTTTACCCGCGAAGAGAGGTGGGACTGGATGAGCACGTTCGAGGTTGTCCGCAGTAGCGTCGAGGGCTGGGACGTGCGTCGGGTCGGCGAGGCGCAGGCACTCTCCAACTTCGCGACCCGGGAGCTCGCCGAGCAGGCCGCCCGGATCGAGAACGAGCGCGAGGGGGACGCCGGCGACGCGGACGCGGTCGACATCCGCCAGGACGTCTTCAGCGAGGCCCCGGGCGAGGATCTGAGCATCAAGCGCACGTTGCTCACCGTGGTTGCGATCGTCGTGTTCATGATCGCCCTGATCGCGGTGGTCTCGATAGTCGTCTCCGAAACCGGCTTCACCGGCTGACGCCGGCGGCACGGGAGCGCCCTGACGGAGTCCTCGTCGCCTCACGACCCCTTCGGTCGCTTCGGCTCCTGCGTCCGCCGCCAGGGACACTCCCGGGCTCGTCAGGGGATGGGTAGGGTGCGCGCGTGCCTGATCCTCTGCTTGCCGGCATCGCCGCGCAGATCGAGATGCTCGACGCGGGGGAGATCTCCTCGGTCGAGCTGACCAAGATGAGCCTGCGCCGGATCGACGACCTGGGTCCCGCTCTGAACGCGTTCAGGATCGTGTTGGCCGAGCAGGCGCTGACGGTTGCCGCAGAGGCCGACCGCAGGCGTGCCGCGGGGGAGGGCGCGCCGCTCCTTGGCGTTCCAATCGCGGTCAAGGACAACGTCGACGTCGCCGGCGAGCTGACGACGAACGGGACCCGCGCGTTCCCCGACCCCGCGGCAGCCGACGACGAGTACTTCCGCCGGATCCGCGCGGCGGGTGCGGTCCTCGTCGGCAAGACGACCTGCCCCGAGCTGAGCATCTTCGGCTTCACCGAGACCGACGCCCACGGGATCACGCGCAATCCCTGGGATCCGGGGAGGACGCCCGGCGGCTCCTCCGGGGGCTCGGCGGCGGCGGTCGCCGCCGGCATGGTCGGGGTCGCGAGCGCTTCCGACGGCGCGGGGTCGATTCGGATCCCCGCATCCAACTGCGGCCTGTTCGGGCTCAAGCCTCAGCGTGGCCGAGTCAGCCTCGCTCCCGCGAGATCCCACTGGCACGGCATGTCCCAGCTCGGCTGCCTGACCCGACGCGTCGAGGACACCGCGATCTGGCTCGACGCGACTCAGGGCTGGCTGCCGGGCGACAGGCACAAGCCGCCGGCGCCCGCGAGCTCCTACGTCGGCGCGGCCGCCCGCGATCCCGGCCGGCTTCGCATCGCCCTGACGCTCGAGCGGCCGCGATCGATCTTCCCCCAGCGACTCGACCCACGGGTGGCGGCTGCGGTCGATGCCACGGCGGACGTCCTGCGCGGGCTCGGGCACGAGGTCGTCGAGCGGACGCCGGACTACGGGATGGTCTCGACCGACTACATCACCTGCTACCTCGCCGGGATCGCGGAGGACTACCGGGCCACGCCCCGACCTGAGCTGCTCGAGAGGCGGACGCGGGGGATGGGACGGCTCGGCTCGGCGCTCCCCGCCGCGGCCGTCCGCCGGGCGATCGCCTCGATGGGCAGGCACGCGGCGAGGATCAACGCGATCTTCGACGAGGTCGACCTGGTCCTGAGCCCGGTCGCCGCCGAGCCGCCGATCGAGATCGGTCGCTGGGCCGGCCGCGGCGCACTCCGCACCCTGATCCCGATGGGTCAGACCTACCCCTACGCCGTGGTCTGGAACTACACCGGCCAACCTGCCGTCTCGGTCCCGGCGCCGGTGGCCGAGGGCGAGCTCCCGATCGGCGCGATGCTGGTCTCCCCGCCCAACCGCGAGGACCTGCTCCTCTCCATCTCGGCCCAGCTGGAGCGCGAGACCGCCTGGCCCGAGCGCCTGCCGTCGATACTCAACCCTGGCGAGTTTGCAGGCCCGGCTGGCGGCGGACGCAGGAGGCGAAGCGACCAGGGTGGGTCGTGAGGCGACGAGGACTCCGTCAGGCGGGCCTGCAAGCCGCCAGGCGGGTGGCTGACTGCACAGTCGGCCGGTAGGATTACCCGCATGCCTGACCGCAAGATCCGCGTCGTCGTCGCCAAGCCCGGCCTCGACGGTCACGACCGAGGAGCCAAGATCATCGCTCGCGCTCTGCGTGACGCCGGGATGGAGGTCATCTACACCGGCCTGCACCAGACCCCCGAGCAGATCGCCGCGACAGTGGTCCAGGAGGACGCCGACGCCGTCGGCCTCTCGATCCTCTCCGGCGCTCA
>CAZXKG010000007.1:49802-50061 GCA_964641695.1 uncultured Conexibacter sp. | reverse complement strand
CGCCCTTCTGTAGGGCGGTGGTCTCGATCGCCGCCACGTCGGAGCCGGCGTCGGGCTCGGTCAGGCAGAAGCTGGCCAGCTTCGGCTCCTCGCAGAGCATGCCCAGGTACTCCTTCTTGACCTCCTCGGAGCCGCCGAGCGCGACCGGCGCTGACGCCAGCCCGTTGGCGGCGAGCGAGGTGCCGATGCCGGAGCAGCCCCAGCCGAACTCCTCCTCGATCAGACAGCCGGAGAGGTAGTCGAGACCCGGACCGCCGTA
>CAZXKG010000007.1:48004-49792 GCA_964641695.1 uncultured Conexibacter sp. | reverse complement strand
CCGCCGTACTGCTCGGGGGTGTGAGTGTTCATCAGGCCGATCTCCCAGGCCTTCTTGATCACCTCGTCGGGCCAGGTCCCCTCCTTGTCGTACTCCCAGGCGACCTTGCGCATCTCCTTGTCGGCGAAGTTGTGCGCCATCTCCCGCAGATCCTTCTGCTCGTCGGTGAGTGTGAAGTCGACCACCGTGGTAGCTCCTTGTTCAAGTCGTTTGAAGGGCTTGTTGCCCGGTCGCGGTCCCTCCGACCCCGACCGATTGACTGGTCAGTCAACCAAGGCGGAGGATAGCCGTTGCCCGATTTGCACGCAACCACGTCGCCGCTTTGCGACATCGGCGTCGATAGTCGAAGGCGATGTCGCAAATCGCCGGCCGTACTCCGGCGGCGGCCCGGCTCAGGCGCTACTCGATCCGATCCGCGGCGGCCGCTCCGCTGCGCAGGGCCCCCTCCATCAGCGCGCGCATCTCGCCCCCCATGTACTCCCCCGCGAACTGGATCGGCCCGGCCCCTTGCCGCAGGATCTCCTCGGCCTCCGGGCCGATGGAGACCGAGTACGCGCCACGCGCCCAGGGATCGTCGTCCCAGGTCGAGAGCATCGCCTCCTCGGCCACCGGCTCGAGATCCGGCCGCAGATCCCCGAGCTTGCCGACCCACGCCCCGGGACCCGAGTTGACGTCCAGCGAGCAGAGCGCCGAGGCCGATCCCGCGAAGGCGCTGACCAGGGGCTGAGGACGATCGCCCTCACCGGTCGCAGTCCATGCCCAGTAGCGATCGGGGACCGAGAGGGTCGCACTCGGCGGCGCGGGCGTCCGCAGCGGGAGGAAGAGCTTGGCCGCGTGTCCGACCGCGACGGTGTCCAACGCCGAACGCACCGCGTCGGAGAGGCGTGGCTCGAACCGGATCGCGGCGACCAGATGGGCGGGGACCGCGATCACACAAGCGTCGACCCGCTCCTCACCCCAGGCTCCGCAGATCCGCGGGCCGGCCGCGGCGACGTCCACCGCCTGAACCGGTGACTGCAGCCTCACCGCGGCGGCGAGGGGCTCGGCGAGTCCGATCGCCAGCCGCTGGTTGCCGCCGGCGATACTCGGCGCGGGCTGGTCGCTCGTGGCCGCGAGCAACGCGAGCTCGGAGGCGGGAACCGCGTCGGCCGAGGCCGCAGCCGAGACCTCGACGCGGGCGACGATGGCTTCCCGGGCCCCAGCGTCGATGGGCAGCCGGTCGAGGAACGAGCGCGCCGACTCGAGATCGGCGCCATAGCCAAGCGCCCGCAAACCCGCGTCCACCGCCGCCACCGCGAGCTCGAGCGCCGTCGCTGAGACGTCGACGCCGCGCGGCTCTCGGTCGCCGTACCTCATCCCCTTGTCGCAGAGATCAAGCCCCAGCCGCTCGGCGAGTCTCAACACCTCCTCGCAGCCGGGAAGGATGAACTCCGCCCCCAGCTCGATCACGGTCCCGTCGTCGAGACGGCGGGAGTGGACCCTTCCCCCGACACGATCACGAGCCTCGAACACGACCACCTCATGACCTTGGCCGACCAGCGAGTCTGCCGCCGCCAGCCCGGCCAACCCCGCCCCGACGACGCCAACCCTCACAGCCGACGACGATTCCGAGCGGGGCGCCTTCGAGCCGTCATGACATGACGCGTCCGGGAGCGTTCTGCTCGGCGGACGCAGGAGGCGAAGCGTGTAGGTGACACGTGAGCCGACGAGGACTCCGAGCAGGGCGCCTTCGAGCCGTCATGACATGACGCGTCCGGGAGCGTTCTGCTCGGCGGACGCAGGAGGCGA
>CAZXKG010000007.1:33196-47904 GCA_964641695.1 uncultured Conexibacter sp. | reverse complement strand
CGGACGCAGGAGGCGAAGCGTGTAGGTGACACGTGAGCCGACGAGGACTCCGAGCGGGGCGCCTTCGGGCCGTCATGACATGACGCGTCCGGGAGCGTTCTGCTCGGCGGACGCAGGAGGCGAAGCGTGTAGGTGACACGTGAGCCGACGAGGACTCCGAGCGGGGCGCTCCCGGGCCGTCATCGCAGGACGAGGCAGTTCTCGGGGTGCCAGCCCACCTCCACGGCCATTCCCATCTCCCAGCGGTCGTCGGCGCTGGCACGGTACGTCGTCTGCTCGAGGGCGACGAGTCGCGCGCCACCACCGAGGTCGACTGTGACCTGGGTGTTGACGCCGTGGTAGACGCGAGCCTCGACCTTCCCGTGCATTCGCACCATCCCCTCCTCGATCTCGGCATCAAGGGCGAGCTTCTCGGGGCGAATCGCGATCTGCACCGCGTCTCCCTGGCCGCACGAGTCGGGAACCGGCGCCTGGATCAGCCTCCCGCCCGCGATCTCGACCGTGCCGTCGCCCTGACAGCGCCCTTCGAGCAGGTTCGAGATCCCGATGAACCCGGCGACGAACTCGCCGGTCGGATGCTCGTAGACCTCCTCCGGCGGGCCGCACTGGACGATCTTGCCCTCGCTCATGACGGCGATGCGATCGGACATCGAGAGGGCCTCCTCCTGATCGTGCGTCACGTAGACGAAGGTGATCCCGACCTCCCGCTGGATCCGCTTCAGCTCGACCTGCATCTCGCGACGCAACTTCAGATCGAGGGCGCCGAGCGGCTCGTCGAGCAGCAGGACCGAGGGCCGGTTGACCAACGCTCGGGCGAGAGCGACGCGCTGGCGCTGACCACCGGAGAGCTCACCCGGATGGGCGCTCGCGCGATGATCCAGGGAGACGAGCTCGAGGGCCTCGACGACGCGCTCCTCGATCTCCGCCTTCGGCACCTTGCGGCGCTTGAGGCCGAAGGCGACGTTCCCGGCGACGTCGAGGTGGCCGAAGAGCGCGTAGCTCTGGAAGACCATGTTGACGTTGCGCCGGTAGGGCGGCACGTTCTCGACCTGCTCCCCGTCGAGGATGATCTGGCCCTCGCTCGGGATCTCGAAGCCGGCGAGCATCCGCAGGGTCGTCGTCTTCCCGCAGCCGGAGGGGCCGAGCAGCGAGAAGAACTCGCCCCTCGCGATCGAGACGTCGACGTCGTCGACCGCGAGGAAGCTGCCGAAGCGCTTGCTGACGTGGTCGAGGCGGACCGCGACCTCCCCCCCGCCCGATCCGTTCGCCGCCGTCGGCTGGGACTGCTCCACGCTGGACGCCTCCATCTAGGTCTCCTGTCCTGTCAGCACCTTGATTCCACTTTCCTTGCGCCCGAGCAGACGCGGCAACACGACCGCCAACGCGACGGCGGTCAGCGAGACGACCATCATCAGCGTCCCGATCGCGTTGATCGTCGGCGAGACGCCGAAGCGGATCGCCGACCAGATCCGCACCGGCAGCGGCTGCGCGTCCTCCCCCGTGGTGAAGAAGGAGAGGACGAAGTCGTCGAAGGAGAGCGCGAAGCAGAGCAGGCCGGCGGCGAGGATCGCGGGCCAGAGCTCCGGCAGCAGGACCAGCCGGACTGCCTGAAAACGCGTCGCGCCGAGGTCCATCGCCGCCTGCTCGAGGTCGTCCCCGATCGAGGACATCCGCCCGCGGACGACCACGGTCACGTAGGAGATCGAGAAGGTGACGTGGGCGATCACGACCGTCCAGAAGCTGAGCTGGATGCCGAGCTGGGAGAAGAGGAGCAACGCCGAGATCCCGGCGACGATCTCCGGGGTGACGAGCGGAATCAGCATCAGGATGTTCGCCGCCGGGCTCCAGCGGGTCCGCGCCCGGACCAGCCCGATCGCGAGCATCGTCCCGATCACGGTCGCGACGATCATCGTGATCAGGGCGATCTGCAGCGACATGAACAGCGAGTCGCGCAGGGTCGAGTCGTTGAAGAACTCCGTGTACCACTGGGTCGAGAAGCCCTGGAACGACTGCAGCGACTTGACCGAGTTGAACGAGAAGAGGACGACGATCGCGATCGGGACGAAGAGGTAGGCGTAGACGAGCCACGAGTAGACGCGGAGAAACCGCGGCCGGTCGAACCCTTGCTCGGAGACCGAGTGGCGCGCGAACCGGCTGCGCTCCGGCGGCTTGCCGAGCGGCTCCTCCTCGAGGGTCGCGACCGGGGGCACGCCGCTCATGTCGCCACCGGTTGCCTTGCCTCACGGGCCGCCGAGCGCAGGTAGCCGAGCATCCAGATCGAGAGGAAGATCATCATCACCACGGTCAGGGCGGAGCCGAACGGCCAGTTGTTGGCGGCGAAGAACTGGTCCTGGATCAGGTTCCCGATCATGTAGGTCTCCGGCCCGCCGAGCAGCTGCGCGGAGACGAAATCTCCGACCGCGGGCAGGAAGACGAGGACCATCCCGGCGAGGATCCCCTGCTTGGTCTGCGGCAGGGTGACGTGGAGGAAGGTCCGCGACGGCGTCCCGAAGAGGTCCTTGCCCGCCTCGATCAGCGACTCGTCCATGCGGTCGAGCGCGGCGTAGATCGGCAGGATCATGAAGACCAGGTAGCCGTAGACGAGTCCGCCGATCACCGCGAACGGCGTGTTGATCAGCTGCAGCGCCGAGTCGATCAGACCGAGGTCCTGCGCGGCGCTGTTGACCAGGCCCTCGTCCGCCAGCAGCGCCACCCAGGCGTAGGTGCGGACCAGGTAGTTGACGAAGAACGGCAGCACCAGCAGCCCGATCAGGATGTGCTTCTTGTCGCCCCCGTAGCGTGCGATGTAGTAGGCGATCGGATAGCCGAGCAGCAGGCAGATCAGCCCGGTGGCGAGCGCGAACAGGACCGAGCGCAGCAGCACCGGGAGAAACAGCGGATCGAAGGCGTCGGCGTAGTTGTCTAGCCGGAAGGCGTAGATCGCCCGGCCGACGTCGTCGGTGTAGCCGAAGGACAGCGCCAGGACCAGGCAGATCGGGACCACGAAGAGCAGCAGCAGCCAGACGCCGCCCGGCAGCAGGAACCGGCTCCAGAAGCCCGACTCGCTCACGTCGCCTTGACCTCCGTCCAGACCTGGTTCCACAGCGCCCTGTCGTCGGCGCTGTCGAGCCTGAACTCCATGCTGCTGTCGCCGAGCGCGTCGAGGTCGACGTCGATCGAAGGCTCGTCCTTGACCAGCTCGGCGAACGCCTCCCGTCCCCCGGCCATCGGCTGCGGGTAGCCGTTCCAGCGCACGTTGCGGGCCGCGTTCTCGGGGACCATCAGCCACTCGATGAACTTCAGGGCCGTTCCCGGCGAACGCGCGGTGGTCGGGATGCACATCAGGTCGCTGCCGACCGGCACTCCCTCCTTGCAGGTCTCGTACTTGTAGAGGCTCGGGTCGTCGACCTGGTTACGGACCTGGACCAGATCCCCGTTCCACGCCTGATGGATGACGGCAGTGCCGTTGACGAGGTTCTGCGTCGAGTTGGTCGATATCCCCCGCGCGAACCCCTTCTGGTAGATCAGCGTCTCCTTCGACTTCTCGAGCTGATTGGGGTCGGGCGTGTTGAGCTCGAACCCGTTGATCAGGTTGGCCTGGCCGATCGCCTCCTGGAAGTCGTCGAGGATGAACATCCTGCCCTCGCCGTCGGGGTTGGTCAGGTCGTTCCAGGAGCCGGTCATGCCCGAGACCACGTCGTCGCGCCAGGCGATCCCGGTCGTGTAGTAGGCGTAGGGGACCGTGTACTCGTTCTCGGGGTCCCACCAGCCGCCGTCGTAGAACTTGGAGAGCCCGTCGGCGTGGGCGAGTTTGGAGCGGTCGAACTCGGCGAGCAGCCCCTCCTTGCGCAGCCTGTAGGCGTACTCGGGGGTCGGCCAGATCAGGTCGTAGCGGCCACCGGCCCGGAGCTTGGTGACCATCGCCTCGAGGTTGTCGAAGTTGACCTCGTTGACCTCGACCCCGAACTTCTCCGCGAACCCCTTCTTCAGCGCCGGGTCCATGTACTGGGCCCAGTTGTAGATGAGCAGGTCGCCGTCGATCTTCGGCTCGACGAACTTGGCGCTCTCGGGGACGTCGATCGCCCGGGAGACGCCACAGCCCGAGAGCGCGCCCAGGCCCCCGCCGAGCAACGAAAGCGACAGCGCTCCCCCGGCCCCCGCCCGCAGCAACTCCCGGCGATTCAGGCGCGAGCCCTCGGGCTCGTCGTCCTTGCCGCCGCCGATCGGCTGCTTCGCGGGAGGCGACGTCACAAACGTCGCCTCCGTGTTCTCCCAACCAAACCCTGCATCTCCAAGCCTTTCCCCCTTGGCCTCCGGGTTCCCGAATCGACTGACCACAGGCCGTACCTGACCTTGTAGTCATGATCACGAAGAACTTACACTCGTTCCCCGCGGCGCGCAAGCGGAAACTGGCTTGATCAGCGGATCAGCGTCTCGGCCGGTATCCCCAGGGCGGGCGCAAGCTGGTCGGCTACCAACCTCCTCGCCGCCTCGATGTCGAAATCGCCGGCGCCGATCAGCACCCTGATCCCGGTGCCGTCGAGCAGGCTGATCGCCAGGTCCACGGTCGCCTCCACGTCGAGCTGCTGCGCGAACTCACCGGATCCGACCCCAGCGGCGAGCAGGTCGGCCATCCAGCTCCGATAGCGGTCGTACATCCTCGTCGCGACCGGACGCAACTCCGGGTCGCGGACCGCCCGGATCCAGAGCTCGACCCAGAGGACCCACTCCTGCTGCTGGGTACCCGGATAGGGCAGGCTCTCGGCGATGGCGACCGCGAGAGCATCGGTCGCGCTGCCCCCCTGGCGGGCCGCCTCCCCCCCGAACCGCTCGTCGCCGGCCCGCTCGAAGGAGTGGATCAGCGCCTGCTCGAGCAGATCCTCACGCGTGGAGAAGTAGTGGTGGACCAGCGCCGTCGAGGCGCCGGCCCGGCGAGCGACCCGGGCGATCCGGACCTCCTCGATCCCCTCCTCGGCGATCAGGGCGCGGGCGGCGTCGAGGATGCGCTCTGAGGTCTCGGCTGACACGGGCGTCCGAGCCTATTCCGAAACGAAGCTCAGCGGTGAGATCACACCCACGGAGGTCTCATCCCCACCGACGAGCCCGACGAGCTCAGATCTCGATCCCTTCGTCGGCGAGCGCCGCCTGGGCTGCGTTGCGGCCGTTGAGGGCGATCACGCTGCCGGCGGGATGGGTCGCCGCCCCACACATGTAGAGACCCTCGAGCGGCGTCCGCGAGGCGAAGCGGCCCTCCCAGAGCTGGTCGGGGGTGACCTCGCCCTGGAAGATGTTGCCGCCGGTGAGGCCGATCCGCTCCTCGATGTCGGGCGGGCCGAGGACCTCGTAATGGGCGAGCGTGTCCTCGAAGTCGGGGGCGAACCTCGAGATCAGGTCGATGAACTGACGAGCGACGCCCTCGCGAGCCGCGTCCCAGTCCCCGTCGGAGAGGTCGTAGGGCGCGTACTGGCCGAACACGCTCATCAGCTGCTTGCCTTCCGGCGCCGGGCTCGGGTCGTAGCCCGTCTGCACGTAGATCTCGCCGAAGCCGACCGCGGGCTCGCCGGCGGCGCAGCGCTCGAAGCACTCCTGCGCCTGCCGCATCGTCCCGGTCACGTCGACGGTCGCCCGCGCCGGCCAGTCCTCGCCGGGGGCGGCGGTCCAGCCGGGGAGCCGGTCGAGAGCGGCGTTGAACTTGACCACGGGGCTGCGGATCTTCCACCGGCGGAGCTTCTCGAGGTACTCGGGGCTGGCGGAGCCGATCAGCTCCTCGCCCACCAGACGCGCGGTGACGACCGGGTCGGCGTTGGAGATCACCGTGCGGGCGCGGATCGTCGTCCCATCCTCGAGCTCGACTCCCTCCCCGGGCATGACCGCGCCGACCGGAACCCCGCAGGCGAGCTTCGCCCCGAGCTCCTGCGCGGCCTCGGCGATCGCGAAGGAGACCATCCCCATGCCGCCCTCGACGTAGCCCCAGACCGGCCCGAGGCCGTCCATGTCCCCCTGGTAGTGCATGAGCTTGATCGAGGCGGTGCCGTGGTCGTAGGGCCCTCCCCAGGTCCCGATCACTCCCTGGCCGAAGAGGGCGGTCTTCAGCCGCTCATCGCCTAGGTAGCGGTCGAGCACGTCGGCGATCGAGTCCTCGAAGACGAGGTCGATCTTCTCCTCGTCCCCGCCCAGCATCTCCTCGATCTCGGCGCGGGTCGGGGTGTCGCCGAGCCAGGAATCGCGAGCGCCCTTCCGCAGCAGCTTGCGGACGTCGTCGAAGAGCTCCTCGTAGGCCCAGTAGCCGTCGATGTCCCTCTTCGAGAGCCCGAGCGACTCGAGGCTCGCCTGCGTCCGCGCGTCGTCGAGGAACTGACCGAACGACGTCCCGTCCTCGAACGGCACCCAGAGGTTCGGGTCGGCCATCCAGTACTTGAGGCCACGCGCGCGCAGGCCGAGCTCGTCGATGACGACGTCGTCGAGCAGGCCGACCACGTAAGCACAGGGGCTGACTACATAGCGATCGTCCTCGAAGGGCCGCTCCAGCGTGCAGGCGCCGCCGAGCCGCTCCCGACGCTCGAGCACGAGCACCGACTTGCCCGCCCGCGCCATGTAGGCCGCGGCGGTGAGGCCGTTGTGCCCCCCGCCGACGACGACGACGTCCCAGTCCTTGGCGGCAAGCTCCGAGACGGGGGCCGGGAGGCCCACCTCCCCGAGCTGCGCGGCGATCTCGTTCATCGTCCCTCCACCCTCCTCGTCGTCGGTTGTCTCCTCGCCCGGCCCACCCTCGCGGCGGACCGGGTTGCTCAGGCCGGCACCTCGACCCTGTCGCCCAGCGCCTCCATGTAGCGCGCGGCGACCATCGCGTCGAACGCGTGCACGTCGGACTCCTCCCCCGAGTAGCGCCCGGCCGTGTAGCCGCGGGCGCCCACACCGGATTGAGTCAGCTCGCAGACTCCCCAGTCCTGGCGGTTGACCATGTCCCAGAAGTCGACCGCGTCGCTGGGGTCGAAGCCCTCGCGCGCGATCGTCTCCGGCTCGAAGAACCACTCGCAGGTGACCTCGGTGAGACCGGGCTCCCGCGGCCACAGGGTGTGCAGCATCAGGTAGTCGGGATGCAGTGAGACGAGCGCGTTCGGGAAGAGCGCGAAGTAGTAGACGGAGTTGATGTCCTTCTCGCCCAGGCCCGCGATCGGGGGACGATGCGTGGCGTGGCCGTCGCCGGTGCCCATCGTCTCGGCATGGTCGTTGAGGGTCATCGAGCCGCCGCACCAGGCGCCTTCGCCGTCGACCTCCTCGCCGCTGCGGTAGTCGCTGAGTGCGTTCAGCTCCGGGTGGACGCCGGGGCAGTGCAGGCACTCGTTGTAGTTCTCGGCGATGCCCTTCCAGTTGGCGGCGACCTCGTAGACGGTTCCCGACCCGCGTCGCAACTCGGGAGTCCGGTAGCGGTCGAGGAACGAGATCAGCTCACCGACGTGCTCGCCCGCGTCGGGCGCCTCGCCGCCCAGATCGATCAGCAGGAGCCCGCTGACGACGGCCGAGCGAACCTCGATCAGACCCCAGCAGGCGCGGTCGAAGTCCTCGACCTCGTCCATGTGCGGGGCGGCGATCAGGTTCCCGGCGAGGTCGTATGACCAGGCGTGGTAGGGGCACTGGATCCGCTTTCGGACCTTGCCCTCCGTCTCGGTCACGACCCGGGCGCCACGATGACGGCAGACGTTGAGGAAGGCACGCACCTCCCCGTCCTCGCCTCGCGTGGCGAAGATGCTCGTGCTCCCGATCTGCCGCATCAGGTACTGACCCTGCTCGGCGACCGAGTCGACGTGCCCCATGCAGATCCACCCCCCGAACAGGTTCTCGACCTCCCACTCGAGGACCGCCGGATCGGTGAACGCCGCCGGAGGCAGCATGTGCGCCCGCTCCACCGGCTGGAGCGTCAGATCGATGTCGGCGGCGTCGAGAGGCAATCCCTTCGTCGCCGTTCCATTCAGATCCCCCCTGCCATCGGCTACGTGCGAGACGGTCATCGGCGCTGCTCCTTGAGACCCTGGATCGACCAGATCGATTGTCTTGACCTTGTAGTCAAAAGATCAATGTCATGTTAGAGTGGCCGTCAAGTTCCGGGTGAGCCAAGCTGAGCGAGGAGAGGCCATGCAGGAGTCGGACGTTCCCTTCGAGCTCGACGATCGGGCCCGCGACATCCAGGCGCGGGCGCGGGCCTTCACCGAGGAGATCCTCTTCCCGCTCGAGGAGGAGGCGGAGCGGCGGAGCGGCCGCCTTCCCGAGGACGTGGTCGCCGACGTCAAGCGTGAGGCGACCGAGCGCGGCCTCTGCGGCGGCGTGCACCGCCCCGAGCACGGCGGTCAGGGTTGGTCGGCGTTCGAGTGGGCGCTGGTCGAGGAGCAGTTCGGCCGCTCCACCAACGCGATCCACTGGCACATACCGAACGCCTACAACGTCTGGCTCCATGCTGAAGAGGCCCACGTCGAACGCTGGCTGAAGCCGATGCTGCGCGGCGAGATCCGCGACGCCTACGCCGTGACCGAGGCGGATGCCGGCTCCGACCCGAGTCAGATCGTCGCCACCGCCCTGCCGACCGCGGACGGCTACCTGCTCAACGCCGAGAAGTGGTTCGTCACCTCGGGCGACGTCGCCTCCGTCTACATCGTGATGGCGAACGTGATCGACGGCGACCGCAAGCTGCCGACGCTGTTCGTGATCGAACGCGATCTGCCCGGGGTCGAGATCGTCGACGATCCTCCGTTCACCCACATGTACCCGGACGGGCACCCGACGATCGTCTTCCGCGACGTCGAGTTGACCGAGGCGGACGTGATCGGGGGGATCGGTGGAGGCGACGAGCTGCAACGCCTCTGGTTCGTCGAGGAGCGGCTCGGGATCGCGGCACGATGCGCAGGGGCGATGTGGCGGCTGCTCGAGGAGACGACCGAGTGGGCGGTGAACCGGGTCCAGGGCGGCGAACGCATCTTCGACTACCAGGGGATCTCCTTCCCGCTCGCCGACTCCGCCGCCGACGCCGCGGCGGCACGGCTCCTCGCGTTCACCGTCGCGAAGCTGGCCGACTCCGACGCGGACCGCAAGATCGTCCACAACAAGGCATCGATGGCGAAGCTGTTCAACAGCGAGGCCGCATGGCGCTGCGCCGACCGCTGCGTGCAGGCGTTCGGCGGGCGCGGGTACCTGCGCACGAACGTGGCCGAGCGGATGCTGCGCGAGCTGCGCGTGGACCGGATCTGGGAGGGCACGAGCGAGATCCAGCGGCTGATCATCGCTCGCGGCATGGAGAGGCGCGGCGTGGAGCGACTGCTCCACTAGGGCGCTCGCGGGACCGGGTCGATGATGTCGATGAAGGGGAGGAACCGGCTCGACCGCTTGATCGCACCACGGTCGATCGCCGTGGTCGGCGCCAGCGATCGAGCCGGCTCCTACGGCGACACGATCCTGCGCAACCTGGAGCGGCTCGGCTTCGACGGCGAGCTCTGGGGGGTCAACCCGAAGCGCGACGCGATCCGCGGGATCCCCTGCGTGCCGACCCTGGACGATCTTCCCGGGCCCGTGGACGCGGTCGGCGTCTCGATCCCGGCCGCGGGCGTGCCGGAGGTGATCGGGCGGGCGGCGGCGCTCGGATGCGGCGGCGCGGTCGTCGTCTCCGCCGGCTTCGGCGAGATCGAGGGTGGCCGCGGGCTCGAGCGGCGCCTGCGCGAGGCAGCCGTGGCCGCCGACTTCCCCGTCTGCGGCCCGAACGGCAACGGGGTGATCGACTTCGTCGGGCGAGCCGGGATCTGGGGCGACTCGGTGCAGGCGCTCCCGGCCGGCGGGGTGGCGTTGATCTCCCAGAGCGGGAACGTCGCCGTCAACGCGCTCGGCTCGCGGCGGGGGATCCGCTTCCACACCGTGGTCTCGACCGGCAACCAGGCGGTCTGCGACGCCAGCGACTGGCTGGGCGCCGTGGCCGCGCGTGACGGCGTGCGCTCGATCGCCCTGTTCCTGGAGTCGGACGGGGACGGCGAGCGGCTCGCCGGGGCGCTGGCGAGCTGCGCCGAGCGGGGCATCGGCGTGGCAGTGCTGAAGGTCGGGACGTCGGTCGCGGGAGCCGCGGCGGCGGCGGCGCACACCGGTTCGCTGGCGGGAGATCAGCGCGTGTTCAAGGCGTTCGTCGAGGAGGCGGGGGCGTGCTGGGCCGACGACCCGCACGAGCTGCTCGAGCTGGCCCGCGTCCTCGCCGAGCCGCGGGCCCGACCGAGCGGGTCCGGCGGCGCCGCGGTCCTGACCTGCTCCGGCGGCGACTCGGGGATCGCCGCCGACGAAGCCGACCGGCTGGGCCTCGATCTGCCGCGCCTGGCGCCCGCCACCGAGGAGCGGCTGCGCGCCCTGCTACCGGAGGCGGCAACGGTCGGCAACCCGCTCGACTACACGTCGCTGCTGTGGGAGCAGCGGGAGCTGCTGGCGGAGATCGTCCGCACGGTCGGTGACGACGAGGCGATCGATCAGCTGCTGATCTTCCACGACACGCCGGAGGAGCTCTCCGAGGAGTCGGAGCCGGGATGGCGGGAGACCCGCGGCGGCCTCGCCGACGGTGCCGCGATCACGAACGCGGCCGTCCTGATGGCGTCCACCCTTCCCGACCTGATCGGCGAGGCGCAGATCCTCGAGCTCGCCGAACGCAGGATCCCGGCGATCCGCGGGATCGCCACCGCGGTGAAGTGCGCTCGCGAGCTTCGACGCCCTCCCGGCGACCCGGAGCGGCTGCGCGAGATCGCCGCGGCGGCTCGGCGAGCCGGGTCGGGCCGGAGCCCCGGCCCCGGCCCCGGTCACCCGGACGGCGCGAGCTGGCTCGGGGAGGCGGAGGCCAAGGCGCTGATCGCGGAGCACGGGATCCCGGTCCCGGACGGCAGGGTGGTGACGGACGACGACGGCGCGGTGGCCGCCTGGGAGGAGCTCGGCGGAACGGTGGTCGCGAAGCTCACCTCCCCCCTGCTCCGGCACAAGAGCGACATCGGCGCGGTCGCCCTGGGCCTCGCCTCGGCAGAGGCCGTACGAGCGGCGGCCCTCACGCTGGGGAGCCTCGAGGGAGCGCCCGCCGGCGCGCGGCTTCTGATCGAAAGGCAAGCCGACCCGGGGCTGGAGCTGATCGTGGCCGCCCGATCCGACGCCGTCGTGCCCGCGCTCGTGATCGGGCTCGGCGGCATCTGGACCGAGACCCTCGCCGACGTCGTGGTCGTCCCCCTCCCCGCCCCGCCGGCGCGGGTCGAGGCGGCCTTGCGCTCGTTGCGCGGCGCCCCGCTGCTGCTCGGCGAGCGCGGCGGCGCGGCGGTCGATCTCGGGGCGGTCGCGAACGCTGCGGCCGCGGCCGGGAACGCGCTGCTCGACGCCGGCCTGGCGCTGCTGGAGCTGAACCCCCTGATCGCCGGGCCGGACGGGGCCGTCGCCGTCGACGCGCTCGCGTTGAAGGCCGGGCATGCGGCGCGCTAGGCGACATCGCCTTCGATTATCGAAGGCGATGTCGTAAACCGAGCCCGGTTCAGCCTCGTTTGGCCTACTTACCTGCCTCGAGGCGCTCCGCCGCGTGGGTGAGCCCGTCCCTGAGGATCTCGGTGATCTCCTCGAACAACCCCGCGTCCGCGATCAGCGGCGGCGCGATCTGGACGATCGGCTCGGCGCGGTCGTCGAGGCGGCAGATCAGCCCCTTCTCGAAGAGCCGGTCGGAGAGGACGTCCTTGAGCAGCCAGTTGGCCTCCTCCTCGGTCAGCTCCTCCCTCGTCTCCTGGTCCTTGACGACCTCGATCGCGAAGAAGTGCCCCATGCCGCGGACGTCCCCGACGATCGGGATGTCCTTGAGGCCCTCGAGCAGCTCACGCGCCCTCGGCTCGTTGGCGGTCACGTTGGCGAGGATCTCCTCGCGCTCCATGATCTCGATCACCTTCAGCGCGATCGCGGAGCCGACGGGGTGGCCGCCGAACGTGATCCCGTGCAGGTAGTCGGCCTTGCCGGTGAGGAAGGGCTCGGCCACCCGCTCGGCCATCAGCAGCCCGCCCATCGAGAAGTGGGCGCCGGTGAGCCCCTTGGCGAAGGTGATCATGTCCGGCTGGGAGCCGAGGCGCTGCGCTCCGAACCAATCGCCGATCCGCCCGTAGGCGCAGATCACCTCGTCGGAGACCAGCAGGATCCCGTACCGGTCGCAGATCTCGCGCAGGCCGTCCCAGTACCCCGCCGGCGGCGTGATCGAGCCGCCCGCGTTCTGGACCGGCTCCATGATCATCATCGCGATCGTCTCGGGGCGCTCGAACTCGATCACCTCCTCGACCTCGGCCAGCAGCGCCTTGGTGAACGCAGCCTCCTCGGCACCCTCGGGATGCCGGTAGGCGTTGGTCGAGGAGACGTGCCGGGTCGGCACCGCCATCGGCTCGAACGGCGTCCGGCAGACGGGGATGCCCGTGAACGAGAGGGCGCCGAGCGAGACCCCGTGGTAGGCGTTGTTGCGGGCGATCACCTTGCGCCGCTGCGGCTCCCCGTTCGCCTGGTGCCACTGGATCGCGAGCTTGTAGGCCGATTCGACCGCCTCCGAGCCACCGGAGGTGAAGAAGGTGCGCTGCATCCCCTCGGGAGCGAGCTCGGCCAGCTTGCTCGCCAAGTCGATCGAGGGCGGATGGGCGGTGGTCCAGTTCGTCGTGAACGGCAGCGCGGCCATCTGCCCCGCCGCGGCCGCGCCGACCTCCTCACCGTGCGAGTGGCCGAGATTGGTGCAGTAGAGGCCCGAGAGGCCATCGATGTAGCGGTTGCCGAGGTCATCGAAGATGTGACATCCCTCCCCCCGGACGAGAACGGGGATGTCCTCGGCCGCCACTGACATGTCGGAGAAATGCAGCATCAGGTGCTGCTTCGCGCGGGTTTGGAGATCAGTCATGGATCCCGAGTGTATTCCGGATGCGGACTTGACCTTGTAGTCAATCATACGATCTGTTAGCTTCACCGCATGGAAGCAGCCTCCGGTTCGACGTCTTCGACTGCATCGACCAACGGCGCCGCTTCAGCGTCCGCAGCCGGAGGAGGGCCGGCCACCGGCGGGGGATCCTGGGACGCGATCGTCGTCGGCGGGGGCCACAACGGCCTGACCACCGGCGCCTACCTGGCGAAGGCGGGCCTTCGCACCCTGATCCTCGAACGGCGCCACATCCTCGGCGGGGCCTGCGTGACCGAGGAGGTCTGGCCCGGCGCCCGCGTCTCGCGTTGCTCCTACGTCGTCTCGATGCTGCAGCCGAAGGTCGTCGAGGACCTGGAGCTGAAGCGCTACGGCTACCGCGCCTACCCCCTCGATCCGGCCTACGCGGCGATCACCCCCGACGGGCCGATCATCTTCCACGACGACGTGACCAAGACCGCCGAGTCGATCGCGAAGTTCTCGCGCAAGGACGCCGAGCGCTACGTCGAGTTCGAGGACCTGCTCTTCATGGCCGCCGACTTCGTCCGGCCGATGATGATCCGCCAGCCCCCGGCGCTCGGCTCCAAGGCACCGACGGACGTGGTCGGGATCCTCAAGGAGGCGGGGCGTATAGCGGGCATGCCGCGCCGCGACGTCGAGCAACTGGTCCGGATCTTCACGATGTCGGTCGGCGACATGCTGGACGGGTTCTTCGAGAACGACTACCTGAAGGGCTCGATCGCCTCCACCGGCGTGGTCGGCGTCTGGGCCGGGCCTTACTCCCCCGGCACCGCCTACAACCTCCTGCACCACGCCCTCGGCGAGCTCGACGGGAACGTCGGCTCCTGGGGTCAGGTGATCGGCGGGATGGGCGCGATCAGCGAGGCGATCGCCGCCAGCGCCCGCGCATCCGGAGCAGAGATCCGCACCGAAGCCGAGGTCGCCTCGATCGACTCGATCGGCGGCAGGGTCACGGGGGTCACCCTCGCCGACGGCACGGTCCTGCGGGCGCCGATCGTCGCCTCCGGGGCACACCCGAAGACGACGATCCTCGACCTCGCGGGCGCCGAGAACTTCCCCGACGAGGTCGCCGGGGACATGCGCAACTACCGCACCCGGGGCGCCTCGGTGAAGGTCAACATGGTGCTCAGCGAGGCCCCCCACTACGAAGGGGTCACCGACGAGGAGGCCAAGCACCTGCTGACCGCGGGGATCAACTACTGCCCGTCCCTGCAGTACCTCGAACAGGCCTGGCAGGACGCGGTCCGCGGCGTGCCGGCCGAGAACCCGTACGTCGAGATGGAGGTCCCCTCCTCGATCGACGCCTCGCTCACCGACGACGATCGCTGGATCGCGACCATGTTCACCCAGTACGGGCCGACCGCCGCCGAGCAGTGGCCGCAGGGCTCACGCGAGAAGTACGCCGATACGTGCATCTCGCACATGGCGAAGTTCGCACCCAACCTCCCCGACGCGATCCTCGAGCGCGAGGTCCTCGCCCCGCCGGACCTGGAGGAGATCTTCGGCCTGGTCGACGGCTCGATCTTCCAGGGCGAGCAGGACATCGCGCAGATGGCCTTCATGCGCCCGGCCCCAGGCCTGGCCCAGTACGCGACGCCACTGGAGGGCCTCTACCTCTGCGGCGCGGGCACCCATCCAGGCGGTGGGGTGATGGCGGCATCAGGCCACAACGCCGCCCAGCGGATCCTCGGCGACCGCAGGAGGGGCGCGGGCTTGCGAGGTCGGCTGCGTAGGCGCGCAGCCAGATAACTGCCGTCGGAATCCT
>CAZXKG010000007.1:11129-33096 GCA_964641695.1 uncultured Conexibacter sp. | reverse complement strand
CCGGGCTTCGCCCGTCCGGTTCCGCCGGTTGCCCTCCGATATTGGAAGCAGGGGCCGAACTACTGCCGTCGGAATCCTCCGGGCTTCGCCCGTCCGGTTCCGCCGGTTGCCCTCCGATATTGGAAGCAGGGGCGAGAGTCTCTAGTTGGGTGGGGCGTCGCTGGCGGCGGCGGGCTCTACGTAGATCCGGGTCGCAACCGGAACAGCGGATCGAATCCGCGCCTCGCAGTCGTTGATCACCTCGGCGGCGTCCGCGAGGGTGGTGCCGGGTTCGAAGTCGACCTTGAGCGCGACCAGGAGGTCGTCCGGACCCAGGTGCTGGGTCTTCATGTGGATCAGCTTCGCGATCCCGGGGCAGGCGGCGACCTCGGCGAGGATCGTCTCCTGCTGCTCGGGTAGTGCCGACTCGCCGAGGAGCAGGCTCTGCATCTCGATCGCCAGGAAGATCCCGACGAGGACGAGGAGGATGCCGATCGCCAGCGTCCCGATCCCGTCGAAGACGGGGTTGCCGGTGATCTGGGCGACGGCGACTCCGAGCAGCGCGAAGACGAGGCCGGTCAGCGCCGCGCTGTCCTCGACCAGCAGTACGGGGAACTCCGGGCTGCGTGAACGGCGGATGTACTGCATCCACGAGTGATCGCCTCGGAGCGGGCGGGCGTGTCGCATCGCCGTCCGCAACGCGAACGCCTCGAAGACGAACGCCAGCCCGAGGATCACGAACGCGACAGCCGGTGAGCTGAGCTCCTCCGGGTGGCTGATCTTGTGCCAGCCCTCGTAGATCGCGAAGAGCCCGCCGACGCTGAAGAGGACGATCGCGACGACGAACGACCAGAAGTAGCGGCTGCGGCCGAACCCGAAGGGGTGCAGCTCGCTCGCAGGCCGCTGGGCCCGCTTGCCACCGAGGAAGAGCAACCCCTGGTTCGACGAGTCGGCGACGCTGTGGATCGCCTCAGCGAGCAAGGAGGAGGACCCGGTGATCAGGAAGCCGGCGAACTTGCTGGCCGCGATCCCCATGTTCGCCAGGAAGGCCGCGAGGATCGCCTTGCCGCTCTCCCCATGACTGTCGGTGCCGCCCGCCATCGGCGGGGCATCCTAGATGGTTGGTTCCCGATGACGTGCGGGAACTTGGAATCGATCATCTACGTCCAGATGCTCCAGAGCGTTGCGCACGCTCGGCCGGCCCCTCGCGCTCGCGGCCCGAGAACTGCGGACGGCTACCCTCGACGCATGGGCACTTTCGCGCTCAGCAACGGCGAGGTGATCATCCTCGTCGTCCTGGTCGCGGCGCCGATCGCGGCGCTCGCCTTCGCCGGCGCCGGGTCGGTCTACCGTCAGATCGGGAAGGGGCCGTTCGCGATCGACCGGGAGGCTCCCTCGCAGAGAAGCACAGGCACGGCCGAGGAGGAGCGCGAGATCCGCGACGCGGAGGTGCGGCTGCTCGAGGCCAAAGCCTTCCGCCAGCGCGAGCGGGGTGAGGAGCCGGTCGACGTCGAGGCGGAGATGCGGAGGCTCGACACCGCGCCGCCGCCGGCAGCATCGGATCCGGGGTTGGAGGAGGAGGTCAGGCAGATGGTGATCGCCTCGAACGAGCGCCGGGTTCGCCGCGGCGAGGAGCCGGTCGACGTCGAGGCGGAGGTCTCCCGTCGGCTGCGGGAGATATAAAGCGCAACGATGAGCGACGACTTCTACGAGCTCGAGCAGCTGGCCATCCAGCCCGGGACGTACTTCAACCCGACCACCGAGGTCGTGATCGTCGTCGACGACTCGATCACCGTCGGCCAGGAGGTCTTCCAGGAGGAAGCACTCGAGGGGACCGAATGGGTGCGGGTCTCCGACGAGGTTCCGGTCGACGAGGAGCTGATCGAGGAGGCCGTCGAGACCTACCAGAGCAGCCGCCACCCGGGACCGGGCGCCGAGTCCTCGGAAACGTCCCTCGACGGCGGCGGCTTCGAGGACGACGAGGACAACCCGGAGCTCGAGCCCGACCCCGACGACGACGAGGAGCTTTGAGATGCCGATACCGGAAGAGGGCGCGGTCGCGCCGAAGTTCACCCTGCAGGATCAGAGCGGCGAGAAGGTCGCCCTGGCCAAGCTCGCGGACGATTGGGTCGTTCTCTACTTCTACCCCCGCGCCGACACACCCGGCTGCACGACCCAGGCCTGCAGCGTCCGCGACCGCTCCGGCGAGTACGCCCGCTTCGGCGCCAAGGTGCTCGGCGTCTCCCCCGACGAAGTCGACGCGATCGCCAAGTTCGACGACAAGTACGACCTCGGCTTCACCCTCCTCGCCGACCCCGAGCACAAGGTCGCCGAGAAGTACGGCGCCTGGGTCGAGAAGAGCATGTACGGCAAGAAGTACATGGGCGTCCAGCGCTGCACCTTCCTGATCGACCCGAAGGGCAAGATCGCCAAGGTCTTCCCCAAGGTCCAACCGAAGAAGCACGACGACCTCGTGCTCAAGGCGCTGAAGCAGCTCACCGCCGACTGACCAGGCTCAGTCATGGATCGGCGTTCAGCCCGAACGCCGATCCGGGAACGGGAACGAGCGCAGCGCCTAGGAGGCGGCCACGAAGACCAGGAACGCGGCGAACAGCCCCGCCCAGATGATCACCGGCAGCAGCTCGAAGCGACCACGCAGGCGCAGTGTCCAGTAAGCCAGGGCGCCGCCGGCGAGGCCGAGGCACCCTGAGACCGTCGCGAACTTGTCCAGGTCCCAGTTGGTGAAGGCGAGGCCGAAGGCGACCGGGATCGTCGACTGGAACACCATCGCGCCTGTCAGGTTCCCGAGCGCGAGGCTGTCCTTGCCCTCACGCGTCCAGAAGAAGCTGTTGACCTTCTCCGGGAGCTCGGTCGCGAGCGGCGCGAGCACGAGCGAGAGCACCAACGCGTCGATCCCGATCGACTCGGCCACGTGGATCATCTCCTCCACGAACAGGTGGGCGCCGCCGACGATCGCGCCGAGGCCGACGATGAGCTGAATCGCGATCAGCGAGGTCGGGGGCTCGTCGAAGTCCGTGCGCCGGTCCATGTAGAGCCTGCCGATCTCCTCCGGCTGAGGGATCTCCCCGCCGCCGCCGAGCGTGCGGTGCACGTAGTAGACGTAGGCCGCCGCGAAGAGGATCGCCAGGGGGATGTGGAAGCCGTCGGGGATCAGCACCCCGGCGATCAGCGCCAAGGCGAAGAAGGCGAGGAAGAAGAGCAGATCCCGGTCGAGCGTCGGGATGTCGGCCTTCAAGTTCAAGCCCTGCTTGCGGCTCTTGCGGAATATGAACGCGGAGAGGCCGACGAGCGCCATCGCCAGGGTGGCCAGCAGGAAGGGAGCGCCGATGATCGCGCCGATCGCGACGCCCTCCGAGCCCTGCGCCCCGCCGATGATCGCGACGACCGGGATCAGCGTCTCCGGCATCGCGGTGCCGACGGCCGCGAGCAGGCTTCCGGTCGCCCCCTCTCCCAGCCCGAGCCGGTGCCCGAGCCACTCGACCGCGTTCGTGAACGCCAGCGCCCCGGTGAGGATCACGGCGAAGCTGATCGCCAGCAGCACGACCTCACTCATCGTCTCTCAACCGCCCCTTCTTCAGTTCCCGAGTCGATCCGCGCACGCCGCCACCTCGTCGTCCGACGTCGCCTCGGCGACGCAGTCGTAGTAGCGATCGGCTGCCTTCCCACCGCCGGCGGAGGTCGATCCCCCGCCCAGCCCGAGCCCGCCTGAGTTGATCCCAAGCCCACCGAGCGCCTCGGGCCCTCCGGGAAGCTGCGCGAGCAGCTCGCTCAGCGGTCTGGCGTTCGACGGCGCCGTGATCACCTGACTCGAGCCGGGATCGGCGAGGCCGATCTCCAGCCCCAGCGAGACCTCTCCCCCGCGCGGATCCTCGATCCCGACCATCAGATCGACGCGGCGCAGCTCGTGCTCGCCCTCCGACGCGTACACGTCGATGCTCGCGGAGTCGATCATCCGCTCCAGCTCGCCGAGCGCGCGAACGGCCTCGCGGTCCTCCGCGCTGCCACTGCGCGCGGCGACCTCGTTCAGCTCCGAGAACATCCCCGGAACGTCCACCTCGCCCTCGACGTGCACGTACTCCTCACCGTCGATGTCGGTCGTCCCCGCTTCGCTCACATCCGAGACCCACGACTGCGGATCGAGACCGAAGCGCGCCAAGGACCCGGCCCCCTCGTCCTGCTTGCCCCGGCCTGCCGCCGCCTGCTCGTAAGACTGCTGCAAGCGAGCGAACGTCTGCGCGTCCAGCTCGTACTCGCCCCCCGAGAAGCCGACGAAGGCGCCGTCCGCGGTGACGGTGAGGCCACCGTCGAACCCGAACGACCCCCCGCTGGACTCGACGTCCGCCTTCGCATCCAGATCGACGCTCGGAAGCCGATCGGGATCGGTGGCGTCGAACGGGCCGCTCAGATCGAAGCGCAAGGTTCCATCCTGATCGCCGGTCGCCTCGACGTTGACCGCCACCTCCAGCACCCCGCTGGTGACCGCTTCGCCGTTGCCGCCGAGGGCGTCGGAGAGGATCTGCTGCGGATCAGCGTTCCCACCGCCCCCGCAACCGGCCAGGACGAACGTCAGCCCGAGCGCCGGCGCCGCCACGAAGCTCCGCCATCTGCGGCGGTGGATGCCTTTCGGGTCGAGCAAGAGCCCGGGGAGAGTACCCTGCTTCGGTGCCGCTCGTTGACGAGAGCAGTCGGGCGACTCCGCGAACCATCCTCTACACCGGCAAGGGGGGAGTCGGCAAGACCAGCGTCGCAGCCGCGACGGCGCGCAGGTGTGCTGCTTCGGGCCTGCGGACGATCGTCGTCTCGACCGACCCGGCGCACAGCCTCGGCGACTCGCTCGGGGCCGAGCTTGGCCCCGATCCGACGCAGATCGGCCCGGAGCTGTGGGCCCAGCAGATCGAGGCGCAGCGGGAGATGGAGGCGAACTGGGCCGCCGTCCGCGACTGGCTCGGCAAGATCCTCGCCGACCGCGGCGTCCTCAGCGTCACCGCCGAGGAGCTCACGGTGCCGCCCGGGATGGACGAGCTGTTCAGCCTGCTGCAGATCCGCTCCCACCACGCCGGCGGCGACTACGACGTGATCGTCGTCGACTGCGCCCCCACCGGCGAGACGTTGCGGCTGCTCTCGTTCCCCGACGTCGCTCAGTGGTGGCTGGATCGGGTCATCCCCTGGGAGCGCCGCCTGCTCGCCGCCGCCCGGCCGATCGCGCGCAGCATCCTCGACGTGCCGATGCCGGGCGACGACGTGATCGAGGACGTCCGCGCCCTCGTCGGCAACCTCGTCGCCATGAACGAGATCCTCCGCGACCACGAGCACACCTCCATCCGCCTCGTGATGAACCCCGATCGGATGGTGATCCGGGAGGCTCAGCGGACCTTCACCTACCTCAGTCTCTACGGCTACCTGACCGACGCCGTCGTCGTCAACCGCGTCCTCCCTGCCGAGGTCGACGGCTCCTACTTCGGGGAGTGGAGGCAGCGGCAGTCCGAGGGGATGGCGCAGATCCGGGAGGGGTTCGACCCGGTCCCGATCCTCACCGCGCGCTACTTCCGCGAGGAGGTGATCGGCGCCGAGATGCTCGATCGGCTCGGTGCCGAGCTGTTCGCCGAGGACGCCGCCGAGGTGGTCATGCACTCGGAGCTGGCGCACGAGATCAGCGAGCGCGACGGACGCCTGGTGCTCTCGATCCCGGTTCCGTTCGCCGACCGCTCCGAGCTCGACCTCAGCAAGGTCGGCCAGGAGCTGATCGTCAGGGCCGGGCGGGAGAAGCGAACTATCATCCTCCCGGCAGCGCTCGCTCGCCACCGGCCCTGCGGCGCCAAGCTCGACGACGGAAAGCTCGAGGTGAGCTTCGAAGATGACCGAACCGAACGAGCAAAGAGCCCGACCACAGCCACACGAGCTGGAGTGCCTGGAGCTCTGCCCGATCTGCCGCGCGGCTGACGTGCTCCGCGCCAGCGGTGAGATGCGCGGCGGGCTCGACGAGCTCGGCAGAGAAGCGCTCGTGGCCCTCCGCACCATGATCGACCACTACCTCGAGCGCACCGACGCCGACTCGGCGGCGACCAGGGTGGAGCAGATCCCGATCGACTGACGACCCGGGCGGGCGCGGCCCCTGCGGGGTGACTTCGGCTCAGGCTCAGCTGGGCGTCGTCGCCTCGGCGTGATCGATCAGCCTGACGTCGTGCTCGTAGTCGAGCAGCTCGCGCGCCCCGACCGCGTCGAGCCAGCGCAGCTCGTCGACCTCCTCGTTGACGGCGAACTCCCCCGCCAGCGGCGTCATCAGCCAGTAGCGAACGACCTTCAGGCGACCATCGCCGACCGTGTAGCGAACCTCCGGCAGCTCCTCGCCGAGGCGGCAACGCATCCCCGTCTCCTCCTCGATCTCACGCAGGGCACCCGCGGCGAAGCTCTCGCCCCGCTCGAGCTTCCCCTTCGGCAGCGACCAGTCGTCGTAGCGCGGCCTGTGCACGACCGCGAACTCCCTCCCCCCGGGCCCCTGGCGAACGACCACGCCCCCCGCCGCATGGATCTCACCACCGCGCTCAGACACCGGCACCACCTGCGCCGAGCAGGGCGGCCGCCCGCTCGCGAGCTTCGCGGATGACCAGATCTGACTCCGGCACCTCGCCCCCGCGCATCAGCACGCGCCCAGCGACGACCGTCGTGTCCACCGCGGCTCCCGAGGCCGAGTAGACGAGCCCCGCGGCGAGATCGCCGGTCGCGAGCTCCGGCCGGTCGGTGTCGACGAGGATGAAGTCCGCCGGCGCCCCGACCGCCGGAGCGCCGGCCGCGGCCCCGAGCAGCGGTGCCCTCGCACCGGTAGCGATCGCGAGCACCTCCGCCGCGGGAGCGACCGCGGCGTCGCCGGATCGATGCTTCTGGATCAGCGCCAGGTGCTTCGCGTCGCCCAGCGGGTCGAGCGAGTTGTTGGATCCGGCGCCGTCGGTCCCGAGGGCGACGGGGATCCCGGCTACCTGGGCGGCGGGCAGGTCGAAGGCGGCGCCGACGGCGAGCTTCATGTTGGCGACCGGGTTGGTGACGACGCTCGCTCCGGAGCGGGCGATCAGCGCGCGCTCGGCGTCGTCGAGCCAGACCGCGTGGGCGAGCAGGGTCCGCGGCCCCAGCAGCCCCGTCCGCTCCAGCAGCTCCACCGGGCGGATCCCGTGCTCGGCGAGGCAGTCGTCGACCTCCTGCTCGGTCTCCGATATGTGGATCTGGACCGGCACCCCCCGCCGCCGCGACTCCTCGGCGATCCGCCGCAGCGACTCCTCGCCGACCGTGTAGATCGCATGAGGGGCCAGGGCCGCGTCGACGCGATCACAGCCGACCCCCTCGACCTCGTCCACGCCCGCCTCGATCGCCGCGGCGATCCCCTCGGGACCGCCCGCGATCCGATCGATCAACGGCGCTCCGACGGTCGCGCGCAACCCCGCGTCCCGGACGGCCGTCGCCGTGGCTCCCGGCTGCCAGTACATGTCCCAGAAGCGGATCGTCCCTCCGCGGATCATCTCCAGGCAGGCGAGCCTGCTCCCCCAGTAGACGTCGTCGGCCGTGAGGCGAGCCTCGGCCGGCCAGATGTGCTCGCGCAGCCACTCCATCAGCGGCAGGTCGTCGGCGAAGCCGCGGAACAAGGTCATCGCGGCGTGGGTGTGAGCGTTGACGAAGCCTGGCATCAGCGCCAACCCGCGCCCGTCGATCACCTCGTCGCCTCGCTCCGCGCCGACGTCGGGCCCGAGGGCGACGATCTCCGCGCCCTCGCAGCGGAGACCGACGGCCTCACCGTCGAGGGCGGCGCCGGCGACGCACAGGGGCGGCGGGCTCACCATGCCCCGCCATCGTCACGGCCGCGATCCAGGTTCTCGCCGATCAAGCCCTCGATGTGCATCAGTCGCGATCCTAGATGGTCGATCCCAAGCCCCCGCACCGCGCACGACGCGCCCCGGTGGACATCATCCGGAATCGACCATCTGGATCACCGATTCCGATCCCCGCGATCCGGAATGACACGCGGCGCCGCGGGCGGAGCTCCACCGGAGCGACCGTCCAGATCGAGGATGTGCATCGCCCTCCCGAAGGCGTTGCTGTTATGTAACACCACCTCATGTCACTTCAAAGCACTATCCTCACTTCATGACGACTTCCGTCTCCAACGAGATGACGATCGACGAGCTCGCGCGCGAGAGCGGGATGACCGCCCGGAACATCCGCGCCCACCAATCACGGGGGCTTCTCCCTCCACCCACCGTGCGCGCCCGCACCGGCTACTACGGCTCCGAGCATCTGGCCCGGATCAAGCTGATCCAGGACATGCAGGGTCAGGGGTTCAACCTGAAGTCGATCGAGCGCCTGATCGAGATGGGAAGCGAGAGCGGCAGCGACCAGGCGATGCTGTTCCAGCGCACGCTGCTGCGACCGTTCGGTACCGAGGAGCCGGAGTCGATCACCGAGGAGGATCTGATCGAGCTCCTCGGCGGGCCGCTCAACGGGAAGCTGATCGCGAAGGCCGAGCGCGCCGACGTGATCCGCCCGCTCGGCGACGGGGTCTGGGAGGTGCCCTCGCCAACCCTGATGCGCGCCGGACGCGATCTGCTCGACATGGGGATCCCCGTCAACCACGCGCTCGCCGTCGCGGAGGCGATCAACCGCCACACCACCTCGATCGCCAAGGAGTTCGTCCGTCTCTTCCTCCAGGACGTCCTCGAGCCGTTGCAGCATGCCGACGCACCCGACGAGGGGAAGCTCACCGCCGCGGCCAACGCGGTCGAACGTCTGCGTCCCCTGGCCAGTGACGCGGTCCGGGCGAGCTTCGCACAGGTGATGACCCAGGCGGTCGAGCGCCAGCTCGCCAAGGAGCTGCGCTGACGCACATCGCCCGGCCCTCCCTCCCGAATCCCAGGGACGCCTGAAGAGACCTGCCGTCGCCGATCGGTGTGAGGCGGGAGAATGGGCTCGATGCGCATCTCCGCAAAAGCCGACTACGCGGTCAGGGCGACGATCGCTTTGGCGAAGCCCGATTGGGAGGGCCCGATGAAGGGGGATCGCATCGCCGAAGCCCAGGGGATCCCGGTTCGCTTCCTCGAGAACATCCTCGGCGAGCTCCGCAACTCCGGCCTCGTGCAGAGCCAGCGCGGGATCGAGGGCGGCTACTGGCTCTCCCGACCCGCGGACAAGATCACGGTCGCCGAGATCATCCGCGCCGTCGACGGGCCGCTCGCGACCGTGCGTGGCGAGCGTCCCGAGGACCTCGACTACCTCGGCGGGGCGCAGCAGCTCCAGGACGTCTGGGTCGCGCTGCGGGCGAACATCCGTGAGGTGCTCGAGACGGTGACGCTTCAGGACATCGTCACCGGGAACCTCCCCGAACCGGTGACCGAGGTCGTCGGCAGACCCGAGGTCTGGGAATCCCGATGAGCGATCTCAGCCTTCCCCACGCGCCCGCCTCGTAGCACGCTTCGAGCGGCGCCGATGTAGATCGCGACCGCGGAGCACGGGCCTCGGCGGCGACTCCCGCTCGAGACGCGCCTGCTCCCGAGCGCGCAGCCGCCGCGCCGTCACCTCGGCGGCGTCGGAGGCGGCGCGAGCCACGGCCAGGACGCAGGCGCCCACCGTGACGACGACCGTTGCGATCGCTATCAGCTCGACGGCGCCCATCGCGCGACCCGCTCTCCTCTCCTATGCGGCGGCGACGCCCTCCGCCACCGGTCCGTCGCCGTTCTCCGTGAACACCCGGGCCCGGCTCGGGCGGGCGAAGATGATCTGGCCCTGCTCGAGCTCGAGCTGCTCGGCCTCGGCGCGGGTGACCTGCGCCCAGGCTCGCTCCCCGCTCGCCATCGAGAGCTCGACCCGGACCTCGAAGCCGAGGTGGCTCACCCGCTCGACCATGACCTCCTCCGCCCCGTCCGACTTCAGCAAGGAGAGCTCCAGGTCGTGCGGGCGGATCAGCGCGTTGCCGAACCGGTTGACCTCGCCGACGAAGCTCATCACGAACTCCGTCTCGGGGTTCTCGTAGAGCTCGCGCGGCGGGCCGACCTGCTCGACCCTGGCGACGTTCATGACCGCGATCTGCTCGGCCACGTCCATCGCCTCCTCCTGGTCGTGGGTGACGAAGATCGTCGTCACGTGAACCTCGTCGTGGAGGCGGCGCAGCCAGGTCCGCAGCTCCTTGCGGACGGTCGCGTCGAGAGCGCCGAACGGCTCGTCGAGCAGCAGCACCTTGGGCTCCGCCGCCAACGCGCGAGCCAGCGCCATGCGCTGCCGCTGACCGCCGGAGAGCTGCGAGGGATAGCGATGCGCCAGACCCTGGAGCTGGACGAGCTTGATCAGCTCCTTGACCCGTTCGCGGATCTGGTCCTTCGGCGTCTTCTTGATCGCCAGGCCGAAGGCGATGTTGTCGCGAACGGTCATGTGCTTGAACGCCGCGTAGTGCTGGAAGACGAAGCCGATCCCACGGTCCTGGACGCTGACGTTCGTCACGTCCTGGCCGTTGAGGAGAACCGTCCCGCTGTCGGGCCTCTCCAGTCCGGCGATCAGCCGCAGCAGCGTCGACTTGCCGCTGCCGCTGGGGCCGAGCAGGGCCGTCAACGACCCGTCGGGAACCTCCAGCGAAACGTCGTCAAGCGCCACGAAGTCACCGAACCGCTTGGTTGCGTTGGTCACCGTGATGCTCACAGGACTTCCTCCTTCTTCTTGATCAGGTTCATCGCCAGCAGGGTTGCCAGCGCGAGGATCGCCAGGACCAACGCGGCTGCGTAGGCGCCGGCGACGTTGAACGTCTCGTACTCCTTGCCGACCAGCAGCGGCAGCGTCTCGGTCTTGCCGGAGATCTTCCCCGAGACGACCGCGACGGCCCCGAACTCGCCGAGGGCGCGCGCCGTCGCCAGGACGATGCCGTAGGTGACCCCCCAGCGGATCGCCGGCAGCGTGATCTTGCGGAACACCTGCCGGGCGTTGGCGCCGAGCGTGCGCGCCGCCTGCTCGGCGTCTTCGCCGATCTCCTGCAGGACGGGCACCACCTCGCGCACGACGAACGGCATCGAGACGAAGATCGTCGCGATCACCATCCCGACCGGGGTGAAGATCACCCTGATCCCCCACTCCGCGAGCGTCGGGCCGAGCCAGCCGTCACGCGAGTTGTAGACCAGGATCAGCGCGAGGCCGACGACGACCGGCGAGATCGCGAACGGAAGGTCGATCAGGGAGTTGAGCACCGCCTTGCTGCGGAACTTGTGGCGGACGAGGACGATGGCGCAGGCGATCCCGAAGATCGTGTTCAACGGCACCGCGATCCCGACGCAGAGCAGCGTCAGGTAGAAGGCGTGCATGCCCTCGGGGCTGGTCACGGTCTCCCAGGCGTTCGCGAACCCGTCCTCGAACGCCTTGTAGAAGACGAGCGAGACGGGGATGAACAGGAGCAGGGAGAGGTAGGTCAGGGAGAAGGTCCGCAAGCTGATGCGCGCGAACCTGGTTGGCTTGATCCCCCCCTCGCGAGGGGCGGTGTCAATCGCGGTCATGACGTCTGCTCCAGCGGGTGACGAGGTGGAAGAGGAACAGGACCGCCACCGAGATCAGCAGCAGTACGACCGAGACCGCGGCCGCGGATGCGACGCCGCCGCTCTCGATCAGCTTGTAGATGAAGACGGAGGCGACCTCGGTGTCGAAGGGGATGTTCCCCGAGATCAGGATGATCGAGCCGAACTCCCCGACGGCCCGGGCGAAGGCGAGTGCGGAGCCGGCCAGGATCGCCGGCGCGAGGTTGGGGAGGACGACCTTGCGGAAGATCGTGAACGAGGAGGCACCGAGCGACGCCGCCGCCTCCTCCATGTCGCGATCGAGCTCCATCAGGGTCGGCTGGACGGCCCGGATCACGAACGGGAGCGTCACGAACAGCAACGCCATCGTCACGCCGATCTTGGTGAACGAGACCCCCGACAGGCCGAGGATCCCCGTCTCCCCGTAGAGGGCGAGGAGAACCAGACCGGCGACGATCGTCGGCAGGGCGAACGGCAGGTCGATCAGCGAGTTGACGATCTTCTTGCCGCGGAAGTCGTCGCGGACGAGTACCCAGGCGATGATCGTTCCGGAGATCGAGTTGATGAGCACGACCACCAGGGATATGAGCAGCGTCAGCCGCAGCGCGGCGACCGCCTGAGGGTTGCTGATCGCGGCCCAGAAGGTGGACCAGCCGTCCTCCATGGAGGTAGCGACGAGCGCTGCGATCGGCAGCAGGACGAGCACCGACAGGTAGCCGGTGACGAGTCCCCTCGTCAACAACGGACCGCCGAGGCGGGGGATCGATATCCCCCGCCTCGGCGCGGATCCGTCGACCGTGGTGGTCGCAGAGGTCATTCGACCGGCACTCCGTTGCTCTTCTGGATCTCGGCGATCTTGCCGTTCTCCACGTCGAAGAACTCGGCCATCACCTCGTCCCAGCCGCCCAGATCCTCGATCGTGAACAGCTTCTTCGGAGTCGGGTACTTGTCGGCGAACTCCTTGAACACCTGCTTGTCGACTGGGCGGTAGCCATTCTCGGCCCAGATCTTCTGAGCCTCAGGAGTACGGAGGAACTCACGGAACGCCTCGGCGCCCTCTGGGTTCTCGGCCTCGGTCGCGACCGCATCGAGCGTGACTATCTCAATCGTCGAGTCGGGGACGATGTACTCGACGTCCTCACCGGCGTTCTGCGCAGCAATCGCCTCGTTCTCGTAGCTGAGCAGGACGTCTCCCTTACCGCTCAGGAACGTGTTGAGCGCGTCGCGGGCGCTGGCGTCTTGAACCGGGATGCGCGAGAACAACTCAGACACGTACTTGAGAGCCTCCTCCTCGCTGCCGGTCTCCTCGAGCGCCTGACCGTAAGCGGCCATCACGGTCCAGCGAGCCCCACCGGAGGTGAACGGGTTGGCGTTGATCACCTCGACGTCATCCTTGACGAGGTCATCCCAGCCCTTGATGTTCTTCGGGTTACCGGGACGGGTCACGAGGACGACGACCGAAGTCTGCGGCCTCCCGCCATACTCCTCGTCCTGGTAGTCGCTCGGGATCAGCTCCTTCTCCTCGAGGATGTCCATGTCCGGCTCGAGCGGAAGGTGAACGTAATCAGTCGGCTGTCCGGCCTCGACTGCCCGGCGGGAGTCACCCGAACCTGCGAAGGAGGTGGTGAACTCGATCCCCCCGCCTTCGGCGCTCTCCTGGAAAGCCGGAATCAGTTCGTTGGCGTAGACCTCCTGCGGAGTCGAGTAGGCGACCAGGTTTACGGTTCCCCCTCCCCCGGACGAAGCCTCCGAACCCTCTCCGGCGGTCGAATCGTCCGACCCGCCGCAAGCGGTCACAGTGGCCCCCAGGACGAGTGCGGCCGTGGCCGCCATGGACACACGCGCAGCGCGGTTCCTCATCACTTGCTTCAGCTTCATCTTGACCTTTTCGATTGAGTTGGTGAACAAGAGCGCGGCAGAGTACCACCACTCCCCGACGTATGTCTAGTCATCCGGTCGACAAGGTCGGGAAAGGCCGCCCCGAAGAGCCCCAACCCCCTTGATCAGCCGAACTCAGGCCCTTGCCCGGCTTAGCGCAGGTCGGTCAACCACACGTCGGTCAAGGACTGGGTCGCCTTCGCGTCCTGGATCCCCCGCACGGAGCGGTCCACGCCAAGCACGTTCTCCCCCGATCCGACCGCGGCGAGCAAGGAGTGCCGGGCGAGCCTCTCCGCGGCGCGTGCGCTCAACCCGTCGACGACGTCGAACGCCCCGTCGAGCAGGCCGCCGAAGCGATCGCGCGACTTCGGCACCCACTCCAGCTCGACTTGATCGACGCCCGGTCCGAGGCCGATCGCCTGTCCCCACCAGCCGATGCTCCGCGCCAGGGTGAGGCGGGTTCCATCCCGTCCCCGGTACTCGAAGGGCCCGCAGCCGGTCGGCCCCGGCCTCACCTCCGAGGCACCCGCCTGGCGAAGCGCCGACGGCGCGACGATCCCCAGCCGGGGGTTCGCCAGGATCTCGACCAGGTCGGGCTCAGGTGAGTCGTAGATGAGACGGACGAACCCCGGGCGTGGGGAATCGGCCGCCTGCAGGTCGCCCAGAAGCCGCGACGATCGGTCGATCCGCCGCCACCTGCTCACGTTCGCGAGCACCGATTCGGCATCCAGCGCCTCGCCGCTCTGGAACCTGATCCCGCGTCGCAGCACGACGGTCCAGACCGTCGCGTCGCCGTTGGAGAACACCCGCCGGGCGAGCCCGTCGACCGACCGCGCGGAGCCGAACGGTCCGCGCTCCTCGCTGACGAGCGGCTCGTGGACCTGCCGCGAGGCGAGACGATCCGCCCTGCTGGTGGCGAACAACGGGTCGAGGACGTTCACCTCATCCCCCATCGCGACCACCAGCGTGCCGCCGGGCTGGGGATTCGGCTCGATCGCCGTCGCCGGCTGCGTCTGCTCGCCGCCGCCGCAGCCGGCGAGCAGGGTCGCCGCTACGACGATCGCCGCCAACGCGGCGATCGCGCCCCGATCAGACCCTGAGCAGGACGATCGTGTTGACGACGAAGAGCACCGCAAAGAGGATCGTCCAGCGATCGAGGTTCCGCTCGACGAGTGAGCCACCGCCGAACGAGCTACCTCCCCCGCCGATCCCAAAGGCACCGGAGAGCCCCGCGTCCTTGCCCGAATGCAGCAGCACCAGGAAGATCAGGACAATCGAGATCAGAACTTGGACTATGCCCAGGAGGGTCTCCACGCCGGCGGCAGTCTAGATGATCGTCAGCGGTGGGGGTCGGCCTCGTGGGCGTCGATCTCCTTGAGGATCTCGATCGCCTCCCGACGCAGCTCGGCGTTCTGCGTCGCGAACTCGCCGTCGGAGATCTTGCCCTGAGCATGGTCGAGCTCGGTGTCTCTGATCTCCCGGTACTTGGCCTGCTTGCGAGCGTCGAGCTCAGCCGTGCGGGGATCCTCGAGGGCCTTCTCGTCGGTCTCCCCCGAGCGCAGGGGAACCGAGACGAACACGGCGACGGCGACGAGCAGGACAACGGCGAAGACGACCTCCACGGTCAGCTCCCGAGCTCGCGGGCGAGGCGGGCCCCGTAGACGTCGGTGACCGCCCGGCGCCTGCCCTCGGGCACGGGCCAGATCGCGAACAACGCGCCGAGCAGGGCGACGATGACCACGGTCCAGATCCAGAGCACGAACGGGTTGACGTTGAAGCGGATGTCGGCAGGGGGCGTGCGTTTGACGTAGCGCTCCGACAGCGCCGTGATCAGGCTCCCCTGCAACCCCGCCAGCTGCGCCTGCCCCTCCGGGGTGTCGGGCACGCCGCGGGCGAACCGCGCGTACAGCTCGTCGCCCTCCTCGATCACGTCCTCGAAGGTGGCCAGATCCGGCTGCATCGCGCTCCAGAGGTCGCGCGTGAAGGTCGTCTGGCGGCCGACCTCGCTCGTCGCCTCCCCCTCGAAGAAGGTGCGCAGGGGCGCATCGGGGTCGGTGACCGAGCTCGAGAAGTACTCGCGGGAGGGATGCAACACGGTGACGAGCTCGCCGTCGCGCCTGACCTCGAGGACGGAGCCGAGGACGAGCTTGTTCTCGTCCGCCTCGATCCGGCTGGAAGGCTCGGTGTAGGTGATCGCGTAGTCGCCGACCTCGGTGCTCTCCCCCGGCAGCAGCCGGACGTCCCGGCTGGTCTGGAAGCTCGAGGAGGCAGCGATCCCGAAGAGCACGAGAACGAGCCCGACGTGGACGATGTAGCCGCCGTAGCGCCGCCGGTTGCGGGTCATCAGCGAGGCGAACGCGGACGGCAGGCTCCCGCCGACGAGCTTGCGGCGGGCGACTGACCCGCGCCAGAACTCCTGACCGACCGAGGCGACGGTGAACGCTCCGGCCAGGAACATCAGGTAGGCGGTGATGCTCTCGGAGATCCCGACCGTCAACGCGAGGACAATGCCGACGATCAGCATGACCAGGGTCGGGAAGCCGAGGGCCTTCCTCAGGCCGGCGGGGGTCACGCGCCGCCAGGCGACGAGGGGGCCGATCCCCATGAAGAGGACGAGCACGATCGCGATCGGCGTCGCGTAGCGGTTGAACCAGGGCGAGGCGAGCGAGGAGGAGTCCCCGGTGATCGCCTCGGAGATCAGGGGGAAGAACGTCCCCCAGGCGACCACCGCCGCGATCGCCACCAGCAGCAGGTTGTTGAGCAGGAACACCGACTCGCGACTGAACAGGGAATCGAGCCTGCGGGGCGAGCGCAGCGAGTCGAGCCGCGAGACGATCAGCACCGTCGAGCCGATGATCACCACGCCGATCAGCGCGAGCAGCGGCGGGCCCACCTTCGACTCGCCGAACGCGTGGATCGATTGCAGCACGCCCGAGCGGACGAGGAAGGTGCCGAGCAACGAGAGCGCGAACGTCGCGCAGATCAGCGAGACGTTCCAGACCCGGAGCATCCCGCGACGCTCCTGGATCATGATCGAGTGCAGGAAGGCGGTACCGGTCAGCCAGGGCAGCAGGGCGGCGTTCTCGACCGGATCCCAGGCCCAGTACCCGCCCCAGCCGAGCTCCGAGTACGACCAAGCCGCGCCGAGCGCGAGCCCGACGCTGAGGAAGATCCAGGCGATCAGGGCGAAGCGCCTCGTCGTCCTGATCCAGCTCGCGTCGAGCCGCCTGGTGACGAGCGCGCCGACCGCGAACGCGAACGGGACCGTGAAGAAGACGTAACCCGAGTAGAGCATCGGCGGGTGCATCGCCATCGCCGGATGGCGCAGCAGCGGCATCAGGCCACGTCCTTCGGCGGGGACCGGGTCGGCGGCGGCGAAGGGCCAGCTCGCGGCGCCCGGGACGAAGATCCCGGCGATCATCAGGCCGAGGAAGAAGGCGGCGACGCCGGCGAGCACCGCGGTCGCCCATGGAACCACCTCGCGATGACGATGGCGGGTGATCAGCAACACCGCCGACGACGCGATCGAGAGCACGAACGCCCAAAGCAGCAACGAACCCGCCTGGCTCCCCCAGAGGGCCGTCAGCTTGTAGAGCAGCGGCGTCGTCGTCGAGGAGTGCTCGGCGACCAGCGCGACGCTCAGATCAGAGCGGACGAAGGCGACCTCGAGCGCGACCACGGCAAGCACGAGCAGGCCGCACATCGCGTAGATGGCGCGGCGGGAGGAGACGACCCAGCGACGGTCCCCCCCGGTGCCGATCAGGGCGGCGACCGCGGCGTACACGGCAACGACGAAGGCCGATACGAGGGCCGCGGCGCCGAGCGCGTTCACTCGTCGATGATGATGTTCGGGTTGCCCTCGGCCTCCTCGGAGAACTTCGAGGGGCACTTGGTGATCAGGCTGTCCTTCTCGGCGATGAAGACGCTCTCGGCGTTGAGGCGACCGGTGACGATGACCTCACGGCCGTCACGGAACGGATCCGGGACGATCCCCTCGTACCGGACCCGCAGGGTCTCCCCCTCGCCGTCGCGGTCGGCGATCACGAAGTTGGCGCCGCCCTCGACGTCGTTGTGAGACTTGACCCGCCCGGTGAGCTGGTAGGTCTCCGGACCGGGCCCGGCCGCGTGCACCTCGGAAGGCTCCATCGCGTCGCTGGCCGAGCTGAACGACGTGTAGACGAGCGCCACCGCCAGCATCACCGCAACGGAAAGGGCGATCACGAGCCGGATCTGTCGTTTCCGCGCCTGGTCCATTCGAAAGCGGGATTATCGCAGGGAAGTCCCTTCGGCAGCCATCCGGCCCGCGGAACCCAGGACGACCGACGGATCGCTCCGGTCCGGATCTCCCGTCCGACCTCGATCGTCTCCTCGCAGCGGATCCGCCACAGCTCCCGAGCCCTACAACGGCGCGTAGAATGCTGCCCCCCTGCGGGTGTAGCTCAATGGCAGAGCACCAGCTTCCCAAGCTGGTGACGGGGGTTCGATTCCCCTCACCCGCTCTGGCGGCCTGGGAGCGCCGTGGCGGGCGTCATCGGTTGGCTCACGACCCGCGATTGGTTCTAACCTCCCCCGCCGATGAGCAACCGAGCCTTTCTCGCGATCCTGGCCGCGGTCGCCTTCGTGGCGCTGCTGGGCTTCGGCCTGATCGCCAAGGAAGGCGATCGGACCGAGATCGGCGAACCCTTCCCGGACGCCCCCGTGGAGCGCCTGGGCGGTGGCGGCGAGGTCAGCGTCGCCGACCACCGCGGCAAGTGGGTGCTGGTCAACCTCTGGGCCTCGTGGTGTGAGCCATGCCGGGAGGAGGCCCCGGACCTCGAGCGCTTCGCGCGCCGTCACCGTGACGATCTGGTCGTGCTCGGGATCGCGACCGAGGATCTGACCGGTGACGCGCGCGCCTTCGCCGAGGAGTACGGGATCACCTACGAGCTGCTCCACGACGGCGCCGGTGAGCGCAAGGACGCGCTCGGGGCGACCGGGCTGCCCGAGACCTTCCTGATCGATCCCGACGGCAACCTCGCGCTGGAGAGCATCGGCGCGGTCGACGAGGCCTACCTGCAGGAGTACTTCGCGCCGCTGATCGAAGCCGGGGGCACCTCGTGAGGCGGCGCCGTCTGCTTGCCTGCCGGCTGGCGGTCGTCGCGGCCCTGCTGCTCGCCTCCCCGGGATACGCGGCCCAGACCAGCCTCTCCGACATCGAGGACGAGGTCATGTGCACGATCTGCGGCACCACCCTCGCCCTCTCCGATGCGCCGTCGGCGAACCGGCAACGCGCCTTCATCAACGAGCTGATCGCCGCCGGCCACGACAAGGACGAGATCAAGGACGCGCTCGTCGCCGAGTACGGGCCCGAGGTGCTCGCCGTCCCCGACTCGAAGGGCTTCGACCTGATCGGCGGATGGATCCTGCCCGCCGCCGCCGTGGTCCTCGCCGCGGCGCTCGTGATCGCCGCGGCGATCAGATGGCGCCGCGAACGCCGGCCGGCCACCGAGCCGGGAGCGGAGCTCGACCCGGAGCTCGCTGGGCCGATCGACGCCGAGGACGACGACCGGCTCCAGCAAGACCTCGACCGCTACGGCTGAGCCACCCGCGGCGAACGTCATCGACGTCGCCGCGGCAGCACGATCAGGGGTCGGGTGCGCGAGAGCGACGGTGCCAGGTACGGCCACGACCCCTCCTTCGTCACCTTGACCCGGAACTGGAACCTGGTCCGCTCCCGGTAGAAGCGATCGAAGCCGTAGCGGATGCTCCACCGTCCCCGCGGGTCGGTGCGGAACGCCTGCTTGACGGTCCTGAACCGGCGGATGCCGCCGCCGCGGACCTGGAGCTCGACGACCTTCCCCTGCGACCGCTCCGCACCGAGCATCCCCACCTGTCCCTGAAAGAGGATCCTCCTGCCGGCGCGGATCCTCCTGCCGAACGGCTCGAAGCTCGCGCTTCCCCGCACCCGCAGGGTCACCCCCTCGGCCTGGCTGGGCAGGTAGCGCTTGGTGCCGGCGAACCGGGCGGACACGACCCGGGAGGGTCCCGCCGCGAGCTCCACCTCGAACCGTCCCGTGGAGTCGGTCTCGACCCCATGCCCCAGCGGCCGCAGGGTCGAGCCCTCCGCGAACGTCTCGACCACTTCGATGCGCCGGCCGGCCACCGGCGCGCCGCCGGCACCTCTCAACACCCCCGACAGCGTCGGCTGCTCACCGTAGCCGGCGGTCGCCCTCGCCGCGCCGGCGATCTGGACGCCGAGGACGGTGCGCTCGCGCAGCGGGAAGGTGAGCACCATCTCCGTCCCGTCGGTCCTGCGGCTGGTTGTGGCCTGGTTCCCGGCGACGTCGACGCCGCTCGCGCGGAACAGGTAACGACCCGGAGGCTCGCTCGTGGAGTCCACCTCGGCCTCGAGCCGGCCATCGCCCAGCGACGTGGGCAGCTCCCGCCACGCGCCGCCGCCGAGCGGGCGGTAGGAGATCGCCCCGAGGCGAACGCCCGAGTGACCGTCTCGGGCGCTCGCCCTGATCAGCTCCGGTTGCTCGGGGTCCCGGGTCGTCAAGAACGCCAGCTTCGGCGGATCGTTGTCGACGTGCGCAACCGCCTGCCGGCATCCGCGACTCCCGCCGCTGCCGAAGTCGCGAGCGCAGGCGGAGATCGTGTTGCGGCCGTCGACGAAGGGGGCGCGGGTCGTATCCAGGCTCGCCATCGCGACCTTCGATCCCGGACAGGGACGCGTCCTCGAGGCGAGGGTGGTACCCGCGATCACCGTGCAGGCGAACGACTGCGACGGGGCGGTGCGAACGCCGTTCACCTCGACCTCGAGATCGGCGACGCCCGATCCGGCATCGGTCGCTGTGACGCCGAGGCCCTGTCCGCCCCGAAGCCATCCTCCGCCGGTCAGGGGGCCGGCCAGAGACGTGCTCGGCGCCGTCCGGTCGTCGATCGTCAGCCGGACGTCGCGGATCCAGTTGCGGGCCTTGTCGGAGCTCTTGCAGCCGCTCCGCGGCGCGCAGTGGAGGCTGGCGCTGAATCGCGCCCTGCCGGTGTCGGTGAGCTGACGCCCGTACGCCTCGAAGGCGGCCGGGGAGTCCTTGCCGGTCGCGATCCGGCCGACCTCGTTGCCGTTGGCATCCTCGAAGGAGAGCCGTGCCTCGTGACCTTCGTTGCTCCGCATCCTCGCCTCGACGCTCACGCCGACGATCCCGGCCGTCGGCGGGGCTGCCCACCAGACCTTGCCGAAGCGGTTCTGCATCGCCCCGCCCATGGTCCTGACCTGCAGCGCGTTCCCGTCCTCGTCCTCCTCACAGCGGAAGCCGAAGGAGTAGTCACCCGGGTTGCGGCGCTCAAACCCCGCGTCGGGGTAGGCGCGATTGCGGGGATCGCACTGGGCGACCGTGTAGCGCCCCGCGTCGGCGGCAGGCGCGTGCAGAAGGGTCCAGAGGACGGCGAGGAGGAAGGCGGCGAGCAGAAGGGCCGCCGGGAGCCTCCAGGCTGCGGCCGCCGTCCGGGCACTGGGCTGGGTGAACATGATCGAGAACCTCCGAGTTCGAGTTGCGCCCGGACCTGATGCGGGCGTTCGACCCCTTCAATCCCGGGGGCGGCTCGCGTGCCCCCCTCGCGGGATGGGATCTCGGTCGGGGAGGCGCTACTCGTTCAACCCGTCGAGCTCGTCCAGCAGCTCCTCGGCCCGTGCGAGCAGCAGTCGACCGCGATCCGAGTCGGGGTCGACGCCGGCCGTGACGCCACCGGCGTAGCGGGCGCGGACGAAGGGCAGGCCGCGGATCCTCTTGCGATTGGCGAACGCCCGCGCTTCGGAGCGGTAGGAGCTGACCCGCTCGAGCAGGAATCGATGCGGCTTGGCCATCGGGGTCATCCGTCCGCCTTTCGGACCGTCCTCAGCGCCGCGCGGAGATCGGAGGACACGAGCGACCCCAGCGCGTGCCGATCGGCCAGGGCCACCGCCGTGTACCCGCGCCCGTCGGCGTCGCGGATGGCGATCAGCTCGCCGCCTGCGGCAGCGACCGCGACCTCGACGGGCAACCGCCCCTCGTCCTCGCCGACGGTGGCGAAGATCGCCTCGACCCGCTCCCGCCACCGCAACTCGGCGCTCGAGGCGAGCACCGCGCCGTCCTCGGCCAGGATCGCGCATGCCCTGATCCCGCCCGCGTAGCTCAGCAGCGTGAGCACGGCGTCGTGCGCTGCGTCGGCCTCGGCGGTCATCGCGCTCCGTCCCCAAGCTGTTGCACAATCCTCATCGATGGATCTTCCAAGGGCATCTTGGACCACCGTGGTCGTCGCCTGCCTGATCGCGGCCGTGCTCTTCGCGTTGAACGGGTACACCGGATACGCGCTGACCGTGATCGCGGTTGGGCTCGCCGCCGCGGTGAACCTGGCCTAGCGGTCCGCTGACGCGGCGCGGCTCTTCGTCCTCGTCGGCTCACGTGCAAGAGCACGCTTCGCCTCCTGCGTCCTCGATCCGCTTGGTCAGCGGACCGCTCACGCGGCGCGGCTCTTCGTCCTCGTCGACGCTCACGTGCAAGAGCACGCTTCGCCTCCTGCGTCCTCGATCCGCTTGGTCAGCG
>CAZXKG010000007.1:0-11029 GCA_964641695.1 uncultured Conexibacter sp. | reverse complement strand
CGCTCACGTGCAAGAGCACGCTTCGCCTCCTGCGTCCTCGATCCGCTTGGTCAGCCATTGCGCAGGGGCCAGTCGTTCTCCCCGGGCGGGCTGTAGGAGTCCTCGGGCTCGACGTGGATCAGCACCTCGGCGTTACCGAACCGGCCCTCGATCGCGTCGCGGAGATCGTGCGCCTCGCGATGTGCAGTCTCCAGGCTCGTTCCGCTGCGGAACTGGACGTGGAGGTCGATGTGTCTCATCGAGCCGGCTCGCCGGGCACGAAGCTTGTGGTAGCCGGCCATCGACGGCGGATGGGCGGCGGCGATCGCCTCCTCGATCTCATCCAGCTCCTCGTCGGGAAGCGCCCTGTCCATGAGCACGCTCCCGGAGCGTCTGGCGAGCCGCACACCCGTGCCGACGATCGCGCCGGCGACGATCAAGGCGGCGATCGAGTCGAAGACCGCGTAGCCGGTGATCTCGATCAGCGCGAGCCCGACCAGGACCGCGATCGAGGTGAGCGCGTCGGCGCGGAGGTGCGCCGCATCGCCCTCCAGGGCAGGAGACTCGAAGTGGTCGGCGCGACGGAAGAGGAAGCCGGAGACGATCAGGTTGACGACGATCGAGGCGGCGATGATCACGATCCCGATCCCGACGGAGTCGACCTCCGACCCGCCGAACAGGCGACGCACGGCCTCGAAGATGACGATCGCCGCGCCGACCAGGATCAGCATCGCCTCGGCGCCCGCGCCGACGTGCTCGGCCTTGGCGTGACCGTAGGGATGATCCTCGTCGGCCGGAACCTCGGCCGTGCGGACCGAGACGAGCGCGATCACCGAGGCGACCAGATCGATCCCGGAGTGGATCGCCTCGGTCATGATCGCGATCGAACCGGTGAGCACGCCGGCCACCACCTTCATCACGATCAGCACGCAGTTCGACGCGACCGACAGCCACGCAGCACCTGTCCTGCTCGTGCCCATCAGAATCCGAGCTGCTCGCGCAGGGCCCGCGCGGCGCGGCCGCGATGGGAGATCGCGTGCTTCTCCTCGGGTGCCAGCTCGGCGACGGTCCGGCCGTCGGGGATGTCGTCGGGGAGGAAGATGGGGTCGTACCCGAAGCCGCCCTGGCCCTGCGGGACGGCCGCCGCGGTCCCGGTGCAGCGCCCTTCGAGAACGGTCTCGCTGCCGTCCTCGGCGACGTAGGCGATCGCGCAGACGTAGGCGATCGCGCGCTCGCCGGCCGCGTCGAGCTCGGCGAGCAGCAACCGGACGTTCTCCTCGTCGGTCGCATCCGCTCCGGCGAAGCGGGCGGAGTGGATCCCGGGGCGCCCGCCGAGCGCCGCCGCCTCGATTCCCGAGTCCTCGCCGATCGCCGCACCACCCAGTGCGTCGTGTGCGGCCCTCGCTTTGCCGAGAGCGTTCTCGGCGAAGCTCGAGCCGACTTCAGGCGGCAGCTGCACCGCCTCGGGCAGCGGCCTCAGCTCACGGTCCCCGAGAATCTCCCGCAGCTCCTCCAGCTTGTGCCGGTTGCGCGTGGCGACGACGATCGGGCGCACGGCTCAGGCGTCGGCGGCCTGCTCCTGGATGGTGCGCAGCTCCTCGATCCCGGCCGCCGCGTACTCCAGCAGCAGGTCCAGCGACGTCTTCGACAGCGGCGTGCGCTCGGCCGTCGCCTGGATCTCGACCAACCCGCCGTCGCCGGTCATGACGACGTTGGCATCCACCTCCGCCCCCGAGTCCTCGGGGTAGTCGAGATCGCAGAGCGCGACGCCGTCGACCATCCCGACGCTGACTGCCGCGACCGAGTCCCGCAAGGGCATCGCTTCCAGCTCGCCCGCGTCGATCAGCTTCTGGAAGGCGGATCTGAGCGCTACGTAGGCGCCGGTGATCGAGGCGCACCTGGTCCCGCCGTCGGCCTGCAGGACGTCGCAGTCGAGCACGATCGACCGCTCCCCCATCGCCTCGAAGTCGACGACCACGCGCAACGCCCGGCCGATCAGCCGCTGGATCTCGATCGAGCGACCGTCGGGGCGACCACGCTTGGAGTCGCGCTCCTTGCGCTCGCCGGTCGAGGCCGGAAGCATCGCGTACTCCGCGGTCACCCAGCCCCGCCCGCCGCCTCTCAACCAGCGGGGAACGTCGTCGGCGATCGAGGCAGTGCAGATCACCCGCGTCTCCCCGACCGAGATCAACGCCGACCCGTCTGCTGTGCGGACGAACCCGGTCTCGATCGTCACCGGCCTGATCTTGCGAACCGATCGCCCAAAGCTTCTCTCGACGGCCATCCGAGCAGTCTTCCAGATGGACCGCCGGCGATACGGCGAGCGCCGGCCACCGGCCGATCGCTCGCCGACTCACCGGTTCCTCAGCCTCCGAAGGTGATCTTCTGGATGCCCTGGATGATCTTCTTGGTGATCGCCTCCGCCAGCTCCTTGCCGATCCCCGACAGACTGCCGAGGCCGCCGACCGCAGCGACCATGCCGCCCATCAGCGCGGCCACCAAGAGGATCAGGCCCACGTACTCGACCGTCCCCTGCCCCCTCTCGGAGCCGAGGCGCCCGCGAACCGCCTCGGCGGCCGCCAGTGCCTGAACGTGGACCATCGCGAATGCTCCGTACATCGGTAGCTCCCTTCCCGGCGGGCTTCGCCGGATCGATTTGCGTTCCGATGCTCGGTCCATCCGCTGAAACCGATCAAGACGCGGAGGTGACGAGTCTGGGACTTTCCTGCGCCGGGATCGAAAAATCGTCGGCCGCGCGGGTGTGAGGCACCCGAGCGCATCCCGTAACCTGATCCGCCCGATGGCTAGACGTATTGGGAGAGGGCTCTTTCGTCGCCGCGGAAGCAGCGGGGAAAGCACCGGCCTGGATCCGGTGGATCCGCCGTACCCGGAATCTGGTGGCGGTACCGAGCCGTTCCCGGCGATCGGCGGCGACACCGAGGAATGGGACGGTGACCCCGACGAGCACGGAGATGCCGGCGAAGCGGGCGGGGACGAAGGCCAGCGGATCGAGGGGCCGGGCGATCCGGCGGCTGCGGACGAGCCGGCCGCGGTGGCGCCTGCGACCGCCGACGACGGGCAGGAGGGGACGGAGCCGACCGGTGGCGTCGAGACGACCGCCGCCGAGGATCCGGCCGACCCCGCCCGGCTCGCCGAGATCCGGGCGATGGACGAGATCCTCGCGCTCGAGTCGGATCTCGAGCAGGTCAGGCAGGAGGCGACGGCTGAGATCGAGTCGCTGCGGGAGCGACTGGCCGCGGCCGAGCAGGGCGCGCACGCTGCGGCCGCGCTCGAGGCCGGAGTCGATCCCGCCGAGCTCCGCCGGGAGGTCCGCGAGCGGGCCGAGGCGGAGGTACGCGAGGATCTCGCGCTTCGGCGAGCTGAGCTGGAGAGCAGGCTGAGGGCCGAGATCGAAGCCGAGGTGGAGGATCGGATCGCGAAGGTTCGTGCCGACGCCGACGAGCGAATCCGCACGGAGGTCGAGATCGCGCGCAGCGCCGCCGAGGATCACTTCAAGGAAGCGCTCGGCGAGCGTGAGCTCGAGCTCGAGCTCGAGCGGTCCGCGAAGGCGAAGCTGGTCGAGGACTCCGAGCAGCGACTCGCCGAGATCGAACGCAAAGCCGCCGAAGCGGCGGCGCGGGTCGCCGGCACCGAGGCGCGCCTGGCCGAGAAGGAGGCCAACCTGCGCGAATACGCGGAGGAGCGTCTCGACGCCGAGCGCGAGCGCATCCGTGCCGAGGCAGCCGGAGACGCCGGCAGGCGCGCCGCCGACTTGGAGGCCGAGCTGGAGCGAGGCCGGCTCGAGGCGGATCGCAGGGTCGAGGAGCTCGAGGGCCGCTTGAAGCTGACCGAGGCGGCGGCGGCCCAGCAGACCGAGGAGCTGCGCCTCGCGGCCGCGGCATGGATCCGCGGACAGGCCGACCGTCTGCGGCGCCAGGGGATCGAGGGACTGCCCCAGGAGACGGTCGATGCCCAGGAGGAGCGCTTCCGCATCGCCGCCTCGCGGATCGACGCCGCGGCCGCCCGCGTCGACGCCGCAGCCGAGAGATCCGCTCCCGAGCCTGAGCCGACCACCGGCGAGGAGGACATCCAGGCGTGGGACATCGGCAAGGGCGACGAGAAGTCGACCTGACCGCCTCCCCCGCCCGGCTCAGCCGAGTGCCGCCGACCAGGCGTCGACCGAGCCGACCCGCTGCCGCGCCGCGTGCACGACCGCGGTCGCTTCCACCTCGGCGGGGGCAACCGGATCATCCAGGGCGATGATCGTCGCCAGGACCGACTCGGCGAGGACCTCCGGCGCGTAGCCACCCTCGAGGCAGGCGAGGACCGGCACCCCCAGCGAGGCCGCGGTGCTCCCGACCGCGGCGGCCATCGACCCGAAGTCGGCGGTGCCGACGGCGCAGTTGGCGAGGGGATCGGCGACGTGGGCGTCGTAGCCCGCCGAGACGACGATCAGATCCGGGCCGTAGGCGCAGGCGACGGGAAGCACGACGTGCTGGACCAAGCCGAGGAAGTCAGCGCCGCCGGCGCCGGCTGAGACCGGGAGGTTGATCGTGTACCCCTCGCCCGCGCCGAACCCGATCTCGGTCGGCTCGCCCGTTCCCGGGTACAGCGGGCTCTGGTGGATGCTGACGTAGAGGACCTCCTCCCTACCGGCGAAGATCTCCTCCGTCCCGTTGCCGTGATGGACATCCCAGTCGAGGATCAGGATCCGGCGTGCGAGGCCGGAGTCGAGCGCGTGGGCGGCGGCAACCGCAACGCTGTTGAAGAGGCAGAACCCCATCGCCCGGGCGGACTCGGCGTGGTGTCCGGGCGGCCTGGCGCCGACGAACGCGAAGGGTGCCTCTCCGCCGAGGAGCCGTTCCGCCGCCTCCGCGCCCGCACCCGCAGCGCGTAGCGCCGCCTCCCACGACGCCGCGACCACGGGGGTGTCGGGATCGAGCGCGCCGCCACCGGCAGCGCAGAACCGCTCGATCCGATCGACGTGGGCCGAGCTGTGGACGAGCTCGAGCTGCTCGCGGGTGGCGGGCGAGGACTCGACCAGCGTCGATCCCGCCCAGTCCGCGGCCGCAAGGGTGCGCTCGATCGCGACGATTCGCGAGGCGTTCTCCGGGTGCGCGCCGGTGTCGTGCGCGAACGACGCCTGATGGCGGAAGTAGAGGCCCATGCCGAGAGAGATACGGTATCGACGAGTTGAGCGGGCCCGGCGCCGTACCAATCGCATCCACCGACCCCGGCGCACGGTCGAGGCGTCGTTGTGACGTGGTCGTGATCGGCGGCGGCGCCGCCGGGCTCCACGTCGCCCTCGATGTCGCCCAGGCGGGGGGCAGCGTGATCGTCGTCTCCAGGAAGACGCTCGACGAGAGCGCCAGCTTCCGGGCGCAGGGTGGGCTCGCGGCCGCGATCTCCCCCGACGACTCGACCGCCCGCCATGCCGAGGACACGCTGAACGCGGGCCGCGGGCTCTGCGATCCCGAGGCGGTCGGGGTGCTGGTCGACGAGTCCCCCGCCGCGATCGAGGTGCTGATGCGCCGCGGGGTGCGCTTCGACACCGAGCCGAGCGGAGAGCTGGCGCTGGGCCTGGAGGGCGGGCACTCGGCGCGCAGGATCGTCCACGCGGGCGGCGCGGAGACTGGTCGGGTTCTGACCAGCCGCCTCGCCAGGCTCGCCGCCCAGCACGAAGCGATCGAGATCCTCGAGGGCGCATCCGCGACGGGCCTCTGGTCCGACGGGGGCAGCTGCATGGGCGTCAACACCGATCAGGGGCCGCTGCGCGCGGGCGCGACCGTGCTCGCTACCGGCGGCGGCGCGGCGCTCTGGTCACGGACGACGAACCCGAGGGGAGCGATCGGAGCCGGAGCCGCGCTGGCCCACTCCGCCGGAGCGGATCTCGCCGACCTCGAGCTCTGCCAGTTCCACCCGACCGCGCTCGCGCTCCCCGGCACCGGGCTCGACGGCCGCCTGATCACCGAGGCGGTGCGCGGCGAGGGGGCGCTCCTCCTCGATGCCCGCGGCCGCCGGTTCACCGACGAGCTGGCAGCTCGCGATCAGGTGACGGCCGCGATCCTCGATCGGATCGCCGCCGACGGAACGACCTCGGTGACGCTCGACCTGAGATCGGTGCCGATGGAGCGCTTCCCGACCATCGTCACGACCCTGCGCGAGGCTGGACTGGATCCCACCCGAGACCTCGTGCCGGTCGCGCCCGCCTCGCACTACCTGATCGGCGGCGTTCGAACGGACCTCCACGGGCGCAGCTCGCTGCCGGGGCTGCTCGCCGTCGGCGAGGCGGCATGCACCGGCCTGCACGGCGCCAACCGCCTCGCCTCGAACTCGCTCAGCGAGTGCTTCGTCTTCGGCAGCCGCGCGGCTGCCGCGGCGCTGGCCGAGCCGGTCGAGGGCGATCCCCCGGCGATCGGGGAGATCGCGGGGTTCACGCCCCCCTCCGACTCGATCCGCGACGCGCTCTGGCGCTGGGCGGGCCCGATCCGGGACGCCGACTCCCTCCGCAACCTGCTCGATGCGGACTACGCCCCGGCTCGTCTGATCGCAGCATCCGCCCTCGCCCGGAAGGAGTCCCGCGGGGTCCATCGCCGGACCGACTACCCGGCGGCCGACCCCGGGCTCGACCAGCACCATCTCGTCGTCAAACCCGGCGAGGAGATCGAAGTTCAACGCTGGCCCCGACCTTTAGCCCAGGTCGCTCCCTTAACCTGAGCTTAACTTTCCGCCGGACGCAATTCATATGCGGATCGTCACACTGTGCGCTGCGGGGGGGTAACCGGCAACCAGAAGGTTGAGGTAGCCCACATGTACCAATTCAGCCGTTCGATCTACCGGGAGCTCGCTCCCAGGATCGTCTCTACCAGAAGCACAGGGCAAGCTGCCAAGCAGCACGTACTCGAGTCCTGTGAGATGACCATGCAGCGACTCGTCGAGGACCGCCGCTACTTCGCCAAGCCAACGAAGGCGCTGTTCGGTGAGCTTCGCGGCCACTTCCAGGTCAGCGACCAGCTCTACGTCTACGAGGTCGTCGACCGGAACATCAAGATGGCGCTGCGCTATCTCGACTCGGTCTCGCTCGAGGAGCTGGCGAAGATCGGCCGCCGCGACTGCCGGGCGCACACCCGCAAGGGCACGCCCTGTCAGCGGGAGCCCCTTCCGGGTCGCGACTACTGCCCATCGCACAAGCACCTCGAGGAGAACGGGACCGAAGGGACCACCACCGAGATCGAGGTGCACGAGGAGGAGAAGGAGCTCTCGCTGGTCGCCTGAGATCACGTTCGCGGTCAGAATGACCGCGTGCTGCTGGGCGTCGACGTCGGAGGAACCTTCACGGACGCGGTCCTGCTGACTGGTGGACCGCGTCCCCGCCTGCTCACCGCGAAGGTGCCGACGACGCCGGACGACCAGGCGCGGGGCGTGCTGGGCGCCGCCGGTGCGGTCCTGCGGGCCGCCGACCTCGCCGGGGATGGAGCCGGCGAGGTGCGGCGCTTCGCGCACGGCACCACGGTCGGCACCAACGCCCTGCTCGAGCGGCGTGGAGCGTGCACGGCGCTGCTGGCGACCGAGGGGTTCACCGACCTGATCGAGATCGCGCGCCAGGATCGCGCCTCGCTCTACGACCTCGCCGCCGACAGGCCTCCCCCGCTCGCGGCCGAGAACGCGCGCATCGGGGTGAAGGAGCGCAACGGGGCGACGGGCGTCGTCACCGGGCTGACCCGCGAGGAGGTCCAGCGGGTGACGGAGGCGATCGGCGCGTTGGTCGACGAGTCGGGCGTGGAGTCGGTTGCGATCTGCCTGCTCTTCTCCTATGCGGCCCCCGAGCACGAGCGGATGCTCGCCGCCGCGATCAGGCGCGCCTACCCGGACCTGCACGTGTCCAGCTCCTCGGAGGTTCTGCCGCAGTTCCGCGAGTACGAGCGCTGCTCGACGACCGTCGTCGACGCCTACCTGACCCCGCTTCTGAGCCGCTACATCGGCCGACTCCGCGAGCAGGCAGCAGACGCCGGGCTTCCCGAGCCCCTGATCATGCGCTCCTCGGGCGGCGTGACGCCCGCCGAGGAGGCGATCGGAGGAGCGGCGTGGAGCGTGCTCAGCGGGCCCGCGGGCGGGGCGATGGGAGCGGCGCTGCTCGCCCGCCGCAGCGGTGACGGCAACGCGCTCGGCTTCGACATGGGTGGAACCTCGTGCGACGTCTGCGTCGTCGAGGGCGGCGAGGTCCGGCGCACCGACTCGCGCGAGATCGCCGGACGGCCGATCCAGCTGCCGATGGTGGACGTCCACACCGTCGGCGCCGGGGGAGGCTCGATCGCCTGGGCCGACGGCGGCGGGGCCCTTCGCGTCGGCCCCCGCTCGGCCGGCGCCGATCCCGGACCCGCCTGCTACGGCAACGGCGGCGCCGAGCCGACCGTCACCGACGCGAACCTGGTGCTCGGCATGCTCCCCCCGGGCGGCGCGCTCGCCGGCGGCGTCGGGCTGGACCTCGACGCCGCCGGCTCGGCGGTCGCCGCACTCGGCGAGGAGCTTGGCCTGGACGTCGTCGAGACGGCTCGCGGGATCGTCGCCGTCGCCAACCAGGAGATGATCCGGGCGCTGCGCGTCGTCACGGTCGAGCGCGGGGTCGATCCCCGTGACTTCACCCTGCTCCCCTTCGGCGGCGCGGGTCCGCTGCATGCGGCCGCGATCGCCGACGAGCTCGGCATCGAACGGATCCTCTGCCCACGATCCGGCGGGGTGCTCTCGGCGCTCGGGATGGCCGTGGCGGGAAGCAGGCGCGACACCGCCCGCACCGTGATGCTGACGCGTGAGAACCTCACCGCCGAGGCGATCGCGGCGGCGGTGGCGGAGTTGCAGGCGACGATCCGGGCGCCGGCGGAAGCCCTCTGGGAGCTCGCCTACGACCTGCGCTACGAGGGGCAGTCGTTCGAGCTGACCGTTCCGGGAACCGGCAGGCCGGCGGTGACGGAGCTGCGCGAAGGGTTCGAGAGAGCCCACGAGGCGCTCTACGGCTATCGGGATCCGCATGGACGGATCGAGCTGGTCAACATCCGGGCGGCGGCTTCCGAGCCCACGGTCGAGGTGGATCTGAACGCCACGTCGCAGTCCGTGCCGGAGCGCGACGTCAGAGGCGTGCACTTCGACCTCGCGAAGACGGCGGCGGCGGTCCTCAGGGGCGAGCCGCCCGTCGGGTTTCAGATCGACGGTCCGGCGATCCTCGAGCTGCCCGAGACGACGTTCGCCCTGCCGCCGGGATGGAGCGCGAACGTGGACGAGTCGGGTTCGATCCTCGCCACGAGGCGGGCCGATGACGAGGCCGAGCGATGACGGGGTTCCCGACCGGCGATCCCGTCGCCCTGCAGGTCCTCAGCGGCGGTCTCGCGGCGATCTGCGAGGAGATGGGCGCCGTTCTCGTCCGCTCCGCCCACTCGGCCAACATCAAGGAGCGGCACGACTGCTCGACCGCGATCTTCGATCCGGCGGGCGAGCTCGTCATGCAGGCCGAGCACATCCCCGTCCACCTGGGTTCGATGCCGGACGCGGTCGCGGCGGTGATCGCCGAGGCGGGCGCGGGAGCCCAACCGGACCCGTGGATCCTCAACGATCCGTTCCGGGGTGGCACCCACCTCCCCGACATCACCCTGGTCTCGGAGCTGCGCGCCGGCGAGCGACGGGTCGGATGGGCCGCCTGCCGGGCCCATCACGCCGACGTCGGCGGCCCAACTTCCGGGGGGATGCCGGCCGACTCGCGGCGCCTCGCGGACGAGGGCGTGGTCATCCCCCCGCGACGAGCAGGCGACGAGACGCTGAGGGAGCTCGCGGCGATGATGCGCCGCACCGATCAGCGCCTCGCCGACCTCAGGGCCCAACGGGCGGCGAACGAGGTCGGGGCGAGGCGAATCGGCGAGCTGGTCGCACGACACGGGGCCGAGTGGCTCGGGGGCGGCCTGGCAGCGGTGCTCGACTACGCCGAGCGACGGGCGCGAGCGGCGATCTCCAAGCTTCCGGACACCAGGGTGGAGGCCGAGGACCGGCTCCGCTCGGCCGCGGGAAGCCCGATTCCGCTCCACGTCCGGCTGACGATCGCCGGCGACGAGATCGAGGTCGACTTCAGCGGCTCCGCGAGGCAGGTGGAGGGGAACCTGAACTGCCCGCTGAGCGTCACCCGGGCCGCCACGGTCTTCGCCGTGCGGGCTTTGACCGATCCCGACGCACCGCCCTCGGCGGGCGCGAATCGACCGGTGAGCGTGATCGCGCCGCGCGGCTGCGTGCTCAACGCCGAACCGGGCGCGGCGGTGGCGGCGGGGAACGTGGAGACCTCGAGCAGGGTTGCCGACCTGGTGATCGCGGCGCTGGGGCAGCTCACCGGTGGCCCCGCCCAGGGACAGGGGACGATGAACAACCTGACCCTGGCGGGCGCCGGGCCCGAAGGGGAGCTCACCTACTACGAGACGATCGGCGGCGGTCAGGGCGCGGGAGCCGCAGGCCCGGGTCCGAGCGCCGTGCACGTGGCGATGTCGAACACCCTGAACACGCCGGTCGAAGCGCTCGAGGCCGAGCTCCCGGTGCGCATCCGCGAGCTGGCGGTGAGGCGGGGCAGCGGCGGCGAGGGCAAGCATCGGGGAGGCGACGGAGTGATTCGCGTCATCGAGGCCTTGGCCCCGATGACGTACACCCTGATCGCCGAACGGCGCGCGGATGCGCCGGCGGGCAGAGAGGGCGGCAACCCGGGCGCCCCCGGCAGAGACACCATCAACGGCCGACCGATCCCCCCGAAGTCCGGCGGCAAGCTGAACGCAGGCGACATCCTGCGGATAGAAACGCCCGGCGGAGGAGCCTGGGGCAAGCGAGATGCTCAGTAGCCCGGCCCTGCGGCGCCGCCCCTGCTTTCAGGTTTCACCGGCCAATCGCGGTCGCGCGGACAGAGGCGTTGGCGGTCCTGCGTGAGCCGACATCCCCGCGGTGCCGACGGAGCACGCCGCGGCAACATCTAGTTGTAGATGCCAGCCACGTTGTTCCCGATCCGCTCCCGCAACCTGTCGATAGGCGA
>CAZXKG010000006.1:35142-50648 GCA_964641695.1 uncultured Conexibacter sp. | reverse complement strand
ATGTTCCCGCCTTGCTCGGCGCCTTGGCCGAGGCGCTCAACTCAGACGACGAGCGTCGCCGCATCCTCATCGTAGAGATGGCGCACCTGCCTGATCAGGCTCCCGATGACGTCGATGGGGCGCGGAAGAGCGCGCTCAGGGTTGCGACCTCCGATCTGCTGGCCGGCACGGCTGGCGTCTCTGCCGATTCGCCTCGCCTCGCCCTCGCCGCCGCTTCGGTGGTCGAGGTGATCCGCTCGGCGGAGGTGACGGAGGAGGAAGGACTCCTCGCGGCTCGGCTGGCCGACCTGAGCGTGAGCCTGACCGCGACGCTCTCGGATGAGCAAGTCCCCCAGCGCTTGGCTGCCTGATTGACCTGGTCATCGAGGGGGGCACCAACCACCCCTCAGGGATTGACGGCGCTGGTCGCGGCTATGAGGGCGGCTAGCCCAACGAGCGGCGCGTCGGCGGCGAACCCGCCAAGGCCCTCGCGTCCCTGGTCCTCGGCGTCCTCTTCGTGGTAGGGGTGGATGCCGCGATCTTCCAGCCCATGAACCGGTGAATACTCTGGGAACAGCACGCACGTATGACGCGCACAGCCTTGAGCTTGCCGGACGACCTTGCCCGAGCTTTGAAGCGGGAGGCACGACGTCGCCACACGTCTGTATCCGCGGTTGCGCGCGAAGCTCTCGAGGAGCGGTTCGGACTCGCCGGGGGAGGGGGGCGTGACGTTCCCTTCGCGGCGCTCGGGCGCAGCACGGATGGGCGTGGTGTCACCGACGTCGACGAGGCCTTGGCCGAGATCTTCGAGGCGCGGCACGCTGAGCGGCTCGATGCGAATCGCGATCGTTGACACGGGGGTCCTCTACGCGATCTGCGATGCCGCCGACCCTAGGCACCGTGAGTCGCTGGAGCTCTTCCGGCGCCCCGGCCTCCATCCGGTCGTCCCGACGCTGGTCCTGGCCGAGGTCAGCTACCTACCTCGTCGGCTCCCGCCTCGGACCGGCGGCAGAGGGGAAGCTGAGCGCTCATTCGGCGCGGTGGAGATCGAAGCTCCGGCGTCAGATTTTCTACATCGACTTCGACTATCGAAGGCGATGTCGCAAAGCGACCTCCCGGTGGCCGCGGGAACTAGCCGCCCGAGCCCCAGGTGATGCGGTCCGTCTTCGCCGCTGGGACCTGATCGTCGAGGAGATCCGCGACCTCGCGCAGGTGCTCCTCCATCAGCTTGCGCGCCAGCTCGCCGTCGCCGGCCTCGATCGCCGCGGCGATCTCGGCGTGGACCTCGCGGTTGTGCGGCCGCTGGTCGGTGTCGAGCAGGACGCCGTGGATGTTGCGCTGCTGGAAGAGGCTGCGCAGGGCACGACCGACCAGGTCGAGAACCCGGTTGCCGGACATGCCGGCGACGGCGAAGTGGAAGGCGTCCGACTTCTCCAGGTACTCGTGATCGCCGAAATCGGCGGCCTGCTCTTCCTCGACCACCTCGCGCAGGAGCTTCAGGTACTCGGCGTCCTGGGTCTCGGCGGCGAGCTGGGCCATCATCGGCTCGATCACCAGGCGCGCCTCGACCAGCTCGCCGTAGGTCGCGCCGTCCATGTGGAAGTAGAGGGAGAGGGTCGCGGCGAGATCCTCGGCGTGGGGGGAGGCGACGACCGGCCCACCGTTCTGGCCCTGGCGGATCGAGATCAGCCCGTAGGACTCGAGGACCCGGAGCGCCTCCCTGATCGATGCCCGGCCGACGTCGAACTGCTCCAGCATCTCCGCCTCGGTGGGCAGCCGGTCGCCCTCCTTGAGGTCACGCACGACGATGTCGTGGACGATCTCCTGGGCGACGATCTCGGCCAGCTTCACCCGCCGACGGGCGGTTCTGCTCGCCTGGGTGGTGCGTCGCCGTGCCGCCCCGCTGCGATCGGTCGTCTCGCTCACGAGCGGCGTGTCCCCCCGCCCGATGCAGCCCTCGATGACGAAGTGGATGAGACGGGGACGAACATCGGGCGGCAGCTTATCCGGCGGGTCGGTCCGCTTCGGAAGCCGAAGTCGAGGGATCCCGGCTGCTCTCGGCGCGCCACGTCTCCGCCCACGACGCGAACCAGTCGAGCGCCTCCGGGTCGGCGAGCGAGTCGCGGCTCAGCGCACGCTCGGCCGGGACTCCCTCGAGCAGGCGCTTGATCGGCGTCTCGATCACCTTCCCGGTCAGCGTGCGCGGGATCGCGGGCGCGGCGATCACCCGGTCGGGAACGTGTCGCGGGGAGCAGGCGGCGCGGATCGCCCCGCGGATCGAGCCGACGAGCTCGTCATCCAGAACCCCGCCTGGAAGGCCGCTTTCGGCGTTGCCCGCGCCGCCTCGGGCCTCGCCCTCGAGCTGGACGAAGAGGAGGATCTCGCTCAGCGAGGCGCCGTCGTCAGGCTCCGGTGTCTCGACCACGGTCGCGTCGGCGATCCCCGGGAACTCCAGCAGCGCCCGGTAGATCTCCGCGGTCCCGATCCGCACTCCGCCGCGGTTGATCGTCGAGTCGCTGCGGCCGTGGATCACCGCGCCGCCGGAGGGGGTCATCTCGATCCAGTCGCCATGCCGCCAGACGCCCGGGTAGACGTCGAAGTAGCTGTCGACGTAGCGGCTGCCGTCGCTGTCGCCGAGCAGTCGCAGGGGCATGCTCGGCATCGGCTTGGTGACCACCAGCTCGCCGACCTCACCCGGGCCGAGCCGGTCCCCCTCGGGCCCCCACGCCTGCACGTCGACGCCGAGCGCCGGCGCCTGCAGCTCCCCGCGACGGACCCCCAGCCAGGGCGAGCCGCCGACGAAGGCGCTGCAGATGTCGGTCCCACCCGAGGTGGAGAACAGCCACAGATCCTCGCCCACCTCCCCGTAGACCCAGTCGAACGCCTCGGGGAGCAGGGGGGAGCCGGTCGAGCCGAGCGACCGCAGCTTCGAGAGGTCGTGCTCCCGGCGCGGCCTCAAGCCCGCCGACATGCACGAGTGGAAGAACCCGGCGCCCGCTCCCAGGCAGGTGACGCCGCAGCGCTCCGCGATCGACCAGATCGTGTCGAGGTCCGGCTGGGCGGGATTGCCCTCGTAGAGGACGATCGTGGTCCCGGTCAGCAGCCCGCCGACGACGAAGTTCCACATCGTCCAGCCGGTCGTCGTCAGCCACAGCAGCCGGTCCTCGGCTCCGAGGTCGCCCTGCAGGCCGAGCCACTTCAGGTGCTCGAGCAGGATCCCGCCCTGGGAGTGGACAAGCCCCTTCGGCAGCCCGGTCGTCCCGGAGGAGAAGAGAACCCAGAGGGGGTGGTCGAAGGGGAGCGTGACCGGCTCGAGCCTTCCGCCCTCGCCCTCGGCGAGGAAACGGTCCCAGGGCGTCGCGCCCGGGAGATCGCCGGGAGGCTCCGCGCCTTCAAAAACACCTTCGCCCGCTCCCGCGAGGTAGGGGAAGCGGACGATCTCGGTGCCTTCGCCAAGCCGCGCGGAGATCTCCGCCACCGTCTCGGTCCGGTCGAAGACGCGCCCGCCGTAGACGTATCCATCGACGGCGAACAGGATCCTCGGTCGTGTCTGGATGAGCCGATCCGCCACCGCCGAGGCGCCGAAGTCCGGCGAGCAGGAGACCCAGGTCGCGCCGAGCGACGCGCAGGCGAGGAACATCGCGACCGTCTCGGGGACGTTCGGCATGTAGGAGGCGACGAAGTCACCGGCGCCGACGCCGCGCCGACCGAGCGCCTTCGCGATCGCGCCCGCGGTCGCCTCGAGCTCCGCCCAGCTCACCTCCCTGATCGCGTCCGGCCCCTCCCCGGCGGCGATCACCGCCACCCGCTCGGGATCGTCGCTCCAGCGGCCGATCAGGTGCGCCGCATACGAGGTGCGCGCCCCCGGGAACCACTCGGCCCCGGGCATCCGGCTCGACCCGAGCGCCTCACCCCGCGCCTCCAGCTCGACCTCGAAGAAGTCCGCCAGGGTCGACCAGAGCTCGCCGAGTCGCTCGACCGACGCGCGATGGAGCTGCTCGTACGTCGGCGCCTCGTTCCCCGGTCCGTCCCCCAGCCCGAGCGCGCCGCGCTCGCGGGCGAAGGTGGCGAACGCGGCGAGCCGGCTGGAGTCGACCCGCTCGGTGGTCGGCTCCCAGAGCACCTCCCCGCGCCCTGGCGGGGAGGTTCGCTGCGCGCTCATCGCGTCGGGTCGGGGGCTTGGGGTCGGGTCCTGAAGCCGGCTCAGCCCGCGCTCGCCGGCACCGGAACCCGCGGGATGAACACGTTCGTGTAGTCGGTCACGTCGCCGAGGACGATCGGATCCGTCGTGTCCATGATCTGCTCGAGGTTCTCGGCGACCATCTCCGGGGTCAGGCCCGGGTCGCTGAAGCCCTGGGACTCGGCGATGAACATCCGCGCCACCAGCCCGCCGCCGGCCGAGAGGATCTCTCCTGTGATCGCGCACTCGGCGCTGGCCAAGTAGGCGACGACCGCGGAGACGAGCTCCGGCTCGAGCAGGCCGAACTTGTCGGCCATCTCCGGGTCGACCTCCGAGCGTGCCGCCTTGTTGACGGGCAGGTCGGGGTCGGCCATCCGGGTCAGCGCGTAGGGAGCGACCATGTTGACCTTGATGCCGTGCTCCTCGCCGCTGATCGCGAGGCTGCGGCACATGCCGATCACCCCCGCCTTGGCGGCGGCGTAGGAGAGCAGCACCGGCGACCCCAGGATCCCGCAGGAGGCGGTGCAGACGACGCGGGCGGCGTCGCTCTCCACGAGGTGCGGCCACGCTGCCCGGGTCACGTTGAACGAGCCCTTGAGGTGGACGCCGAGCTCGTGCTCGAGGTCGTCGAGACCGCTCTCGGGGACGACGTGCTTGGTCAGGATCCCGGCGTTGTTGACGACGATGTCGAGCCCGCCGAACGCCTCGACCGCGTCGGCGACGATCGACTCGGCGCCCTCCTGCTCGGAGACGCTCGCGTAGTTGGCGATCGCCTTGCCGCCGGCCGCCTCGACCTCCTTGACGACCTCTGCCGCCGGACTCTGGTCGGTCCCGACGCCCTCGGCCGTTCCGCCGAGATCGTTGACGACGACGTTGGCTCCGCGCGCGGCCAGCGTCAGGGCATGCGTGCGTCCCATGCCGCGGCCGGCGCCGGTCACCACTGCGGTGCGGTTCTCCAGGTTCATCTCAACCACCCTCTCTCTCCACTGGGTTTGAATATGCGCATGGTTATAGCACCAACCGATCGTTCGGTGGGTATGGTTTTCCGCGACATGGCATGCAAGACTGCGCCGATATGCAAGGGCGGACGGAGGATGAGATCGTGAGTGCTGCACGAAACGGGCGTAGCGCGCGTACCGAACCCCGCCGCCGCGACGCCGAGGTGCTCGACGCCGCCGCCAAGGTCTTCCACGAGCACGGCTACGCGGATGCCTCGGTTCGCGACGTCGCCGACGAGCTCGGGATCCTCAAGGGCAGCCTCTACCACTACATCGACTCCAAGGAGGACCTGCTCTTCCGCCTCCTGATCGAGGTCCATGCCAAGGTCGCCGAGATCCGCGAGGACGTCGAGGGCGAGGAGGGGCTGACCGCGATCCAGCGCCTGCACCGCTACGTGTTCCGGCATGTGATCTACACGGCCGAGCACCTGCCGCGCGTCTCGGTCTACCACCACGACATCGAGCATCTCTCCGAGGACCGCCGCAAGGAGATCCTCAGCGAGCGCCACGATCACGAGCGCTACGTCGAGGGCCTGATCCGCGAGGCGCAGAAGGCCGGGGAGGCCGACCCGAAGCTCGATCCGACCCCGAACACCAGGTTCATCTTCGGCGCCTTCATCTGGACCTACCGCTGGTATCAGCCGGCCGGGCGCCTGCCGATCGAGGAGATCGCCCAGGAGTGCGCCGATTTCGTCGTCCGCGGAGTGGGGGGAGACCCGGCAGGCGTGCCCGCGCTGCCGGACGCGAGCTGAGGCAGGACGTGGCGGAGACCGCTCGTCCCGCGACCGGATATGAAGCCGGGAGGCTTGCCGGCCGCAGTGCAGTGGTGACCGGCGCCGCGCAGGGAATCGGCCTCGGCGTCACCCGGGCGCTGCTCGAATCAGGCGCCTCGGTGGCGATGCTCGGCCGGACCGACGGCAAGCTGCGCGCGGCAGCCGAGGAGCTCTCCGGCCTCGGCCGGACGCTGCCGCTGGCGGTCGACGTCGGGGACCGCGAGGCGGTCGAGGCCGCGTTCTCGACCGCGGCCGAAGCGCATGGCGACCCCGACATCCTGGTCTGCTGCCACGGGGTGATCGGCAACGCCCCGTTCCTCGAGCTCGGCCAGCAGCAGTGGGAGGAGACCTTGCGGGCCAACCTGACGGGCGTCTTCAACTGCGGCCAGGTCGCGGCGCGGCGGATGGTGGCCGCCGCCGCTTCTACCGGGACCGACCCAGGCGGCCGCTCGGAAGGCCGGATCGTCCTCTGCGGCTCGCCCGCGGGCATCCGCGCCGACAAGGGCTCGGCCGACTACTCGGCGAGCAAGGCCGGCGTCCACCTGCTCGGCAAGGCGATGGCGGTCGAGCTGGCCGAACACGGGATCACCGTCAACATCGTCGTCCCCGGCTTCATCATGACCCCGATGTCCGAGCCCTACGCCGCCGGGCTCACCGACGAGGACGGCCGCTTCGTGCTCAACCCGGTGGGCAGGGTGGGACGACCGGCCGACATCGCGGGCGCCGTCCTCTGGCTCGTCGACAGCGCCGGCGACTTCGTCACCGGCCAGCTGATCACCGTCGACGGTGGCGAGTCCGCCGTCCTGCACCAGGCCTTCCTCTAGATGGTTGATTCCAAATTCCGGCACCCCCGGATGACGCGCCCGACACGGCGCCGGATCACCACCCGCACCCTTGTCCGTAGCACCACTACGCCCTGCGGGTGCGTGCGGCGCCCGGCTTGGTCGTGCACGCTCCCGGAGGCACGTCATTTGGAATCAACCATCTAGCCCGTAGTACGGTGCCCCTGCCCACCTTTCGTGGATGTCATTCGCTCCACGCCGGCCTGAGATCCACGAAAAGTGGATACAGCCCACCTTTCGTGGAGCTCATCGGTTGCTCGGCGCGACCAGATCCACAAAAAGGGGAAAGGTCGGCCCGGCGCGCGCGGGCGGCTGCGCTCAGTCGCTGAAGGGGTCGTCGCCCGGGACCCACTTCCCGTCCTCGTCCTTGTAGGGGTAGGCGATCTCGACCGGGACGCCGTGCCCGCCCTTCTCGGTGATGTAGGTCCAGGCCTGCCACGGCATCCGCTCGCGGTCGGCGCGGATCCCGTCGGGGATCATCTCGACGCCGTCGTCGGCGAGCTCACCCATCACGCCCTCGAGGTCGGGATGGAGGAAGCAGATGTGATCGACGCCCTCGCCCTGCTCGCGGATCCTCCGCGCTCGCGGGCCGTCGGTGCCGAGCGGCTGCACCAGCTGGATCTCGGCGCCGCGATCGGAGACGAACGTCGCCCAGCGGACCGGGTCGCTGTCGGGGCCGAAGCGCTCGACGATGGTGGGCTCGCGCTCGGCCTGGTCGGGGTCTAGTCGCGAGAGGATCTTCTTCCAGTCCGCGATCGCCTCGTCGAGGTCGCTGACCAGCAGCGCGATGTGGGCGAGTGGTCCTCTTGGCATTGATCTCTCCTCTTCTCGTTCGGCCCGACTGCTCTTGACGGACCCTACTCAGGGGACGATAGTTCAACCTATCGCTCGTTTGGTTTATGGTGTTCGGCGAGGAGCGCAAATCGGCCCGAACGAGGCCTGGATTGCGAGTTTGAGGTAGATCCGGGAGTATTGTGCGATCTATGCGAATATTTCGAATGGCCGCACCTGCGGCGACTGATGACAGGGACGAGAACGACCGTCGAGGAGGCCAGCGATGGCACGCCTGAACGACCGCACGGCGCTGATCACGGCGGCCGGCTCGGGAATGGGCCGGGCGACCGCCCTGCGCTTCGCCGCCGAAGGCGCACACGTCTACGCCGCCGACATCGCCGCCGACGCGGCGAGCGAGACGGTGGCGCAGATCGAGGCGTCCGGAGGCGCTGCCACGGCGCTCGAGCTCGATGTCACCGACCTCGACGCGATGCGCGGCGCCTTCGATCGGATCGAGTCCGAGGCCGGAGTCCTGCACGCCCTCTACAACCACGCCGGCAGCCCCGGGCCGAGCGGCCTCGACGCACCCGAGGAGGAGTGGCAGGCGCTCGTCGACCTGAACATGAAGAGTGCCTACTACGGCACCTCCTACGCCGTCGACCTGCTGCGCAAGGCCGAGGGCAAGGGCTCGGTGATCTTCACCGCATCGGTCTCGGCGCTGACCGGCTCCCCGTTCAGCCCGCTCTACTCGATGGCCAAGGGCGGCATCGTCGCGATGGTCCGGGCGCTGGCGCTGGCGCTGGCCGGCGACGGGATCCGTTGCAACGCGATCTGCCCGGCGTCGGTGCAGACGCCGATGCTCCGCGGCTTCCTCGATCGCGCCAACAAGGGCCTCACCGAGGAGGAGATGGCGGAGTTCGCCAAGCAGACGATCCCGCTCGGCCGGGCGGCGACGCCGGAGGAGATCGCCTCGGTGGTCCTCTTCCTCGCCTCCGACGACTCCAGCTTCGTGACCGGGACGGCGATCCCGGTCGACGGCGGGTACACGGCCCGATGAGCGGCACGAGCACACTCGCGCCCGGCGCCGTCGACTTCCTCGGTGACGGCGCCGCCGCGCTGATCGCCGATCCCAGCTGCTTCATCGCCGGCAAGCCGGTCGAGGGCTCCGGGGGCAGGCTGAGCAAGCTCAACCCGACGACGGGGCGGATGCTCGGCGAGTTCCGCGCCGCCGGTCCTGAGCAGGTCGACCAGGCGGTCGCGGCGGCCCGTGCGACGTACCTCTCCGGGGACTGGGCGAACGCCTCCCCCGAGCGCCGCTCGGAGACCCTCTGGAAGCTGGTCGAGTTGGTCGAGCAGCACTCCGAGGAGCTGGTCGAGATCGTCGTCGCCGACGTCGGCACCCCGGTCAAGTTCGCCGTCCCGATGCAGCTCGAGGGCGCCCTCGCCAACTTCCGCTGGTTCGCGGAGGCGGCGAAGCGTGGGCCGGACGGCTGGTACGAGCGCGGCATGACCGCCGACCTGCCGGCCCCCGGCGATCCGATGCCCGCGAGCACCGGGATGCTCGTCCGCGAGCCGATCGGCGTCGTCGCCGCGATCACCGCCTACAACTTCCCCTTCACGCTGATGGCGTGGAAGCTCGGCGCCGCGCTCGCGGCCGGCTGCTCCTGCGTGGTCGTGCCCTCGCCCCGCGCCGCCCTCTCCAGCCTCGCGCTGTGGCGGCTGGTCGAGCAGCTCGACCTCCCCGAGGGCACGGTCAGCTTCCTGCTCGGCGACGCCGAGACCGGCCGCCGCCTGACCGCTCACGACGGTGTCGACATGGTCACGTTCACCGGGTCGGTCCCGGTCGGAGCGGCGGTGATGAAGCAGGCGGCCCCGTCGCTGAAGCGGCTGGTCCTGGAGCTCGGCGGCAAGTCGCCGAACATCCTGCTGCCCGGCACCGACATCGCCAAGGCGATCCCGCCGAGCATCGTCCGCCTGGTCAGCAACGCCGGCCAGCGCTGCGGAGCGACGTCGCGGATCTTCGTCCACGAATCCGACGTCGAGGCGTTCACCGAGGGTGCTCGCGAGTTCCTCGACGCCGCCGTGGTCGGCGATCCCCGGCGCAAGGACACGCTCGTCGGCCCGCTCGTCGACGCCGCGCACCGCGATTTCGTCCAGGGTCACCTCGAGCGGGCGAAGGCCGCCGGGGCGACGGTGATCGCCGGTGGCGGTGAGCCGGCCGAGGCGGTCGACGGCGGGTTCTTCCTCGCGCCGCAGCTGCTCGGCGGGATCGACAACTCGAGCGAGTTCTGCCGCCAGGAGCAGTTCGGGCCGGTCGGCGCCGTCCTCGCCTACGCCGACGTCGAGGACGCGATCGCACAGGCCAACGAGACCGACTTCGGCCTCAACGCCAACGTCATGGGGCCGACCGAGGAGGCGATCCGCGTCGCCCGCCGGATCCGCTCGGGAACGGTGACCGTCAACGGCGGCGGGCGGATCCGCCCCGACGCCCCCTGGGGCGGCTACGGGTTCAGCGGGATCGGCCGCGAGTCCGGCGACGAGGGCTTTCGTGAGTTCTTCGAGATCAAGCACATCCAGTGGCCGTTGTGAGCGGCTGAGTCGAGATACGGCCGGCGGCCGCGGTTGCCGCCCCCGAGGAGGTAGTTGAAGTGAAGTTCGGACTGCTGCACCACCCGCAGGATCCACCCGACGGCGTCAACCTGCAGCGCCGCTGGCAGGAGACGCTGACCGCCACCGTCGCCGCCGAGAAGGCGGGATGGGACGGCGTCTACGTTCCCGAGCATCACATGATGCCTGACGGCTACCCGCCCTCCCCGTGGGCGGCGCTGGGGGCGATGGCGGCGCTGACCGAGCGGGTCCACATCGGCACCACCGTCCACCTGCTTCCCTTCGAGCACCCGATCCACGTCGCCGAGCACACCGCGATGCTCGACATGATCGCCGGCGGCCGCCTGCGGCTCGGCGTCGGGATGGCGAACTTCGAGCCGGAGTTCGAGCTCTACGGGCTCGAGAAGAAGACGCAGGTCTCGCGCTTCGAGGAGGCGATCGAGCTGCTGCTCGCCGCCTGGGCCGGCGAGGAGATCGACTTCTCCGGCAAGCACTTCAACGTCAAGGGCAAGGTCACCCCGGAGCCGATCGACGCCGAGCTCTGGCTCGGCGCGATGTCGGATCCCGGAGTCAGGCGCGCCGCCCGCCTCGGGCAGCCGTGGGTCACCGACCCGCTGCACAACATCGACGTGATCAAGCGCTGGGCCGACATCTACCGGGAGGAGGCGACCGCGCAGGGCAACGGGGAGAAGGCGAAGGTCATCGTCCTCCGCGACGGCTGGGTCACCGACACGGTCGAGGAGGCGGAGAAGGTCTGGTGGCCGACCACCCGCGCCGACCGCTGGTTCTACTTCCAGCAGGTACCACGCTGGGTCGAGGATCTCGAGCCGACCCTGGTCGGGCTCGAGTCGGAGGACGATTTCCGGTTCGACGAGCATCGTCCCGACCGCCTGATCACGGGCCCGCCCGAGTACTGCGTCGAGCAGATCCTGCGCTGGCACGAGGTGATCGACACCGACTACATCGTGATGGCGCTGCGCAAGCCGACCGGGCCCAGCCACGAGCTGGAGCTGGAGAACATCGCCCGCTGGGGGGAGGAGGTGATCGCGCCGGTCAAGGCGGAGCTGGGAGACGACTGATCCCGGCTCGGGGGGAACTTCCAGGGAGACACCAACGAGGAACGAGGAGAGTGAGTAGCGCATGGGAACCACCGAGACGACGGAGTCGCTGCCGGAGCCGTTGATCTACCCGGCGGCCGAGCATCTGGAGAACCCGTTTCCGATCTTCGACCAGCTGCGTGAGGAGGCCCCGGTCTACAAGGTGCCGGGACGCGAGGAGTGGCTGGTCACCAAGCACGAGACCCTGACGTACGTGACGAGCCATCCGGAGATCTTCTCCAGCTCGCCGCCCGACGTCCCCTGGGCGCCCGGCTGGAGCGAGACGATGATCGCCCAGGATCCGCCCGAGCACACCGCGGTCCGCAAGGTCGCCCAGCGGGCGTTCACGCCGGCGAAGATCAAGGAGTACGAGCCCAAGGTCCGCGAGATCGTCGACGAGCTGATCGACGGGTTCATCGACAAGGGCGAGATGGAGTTCTGCTCGGCCTTCGCCAACACGCTCTCGCTCTGGGTGAGCTGCTGGCTGCTGGGCCTGCCGCGCGAGGACGCGAGCTGGCTGGAGCGGATGCTCGGCCCGTTCGAGGCGCAGGGGATCCGCTACCACCCGAAGCAGAAGCAGGAGATCCAGGAGGGCAACTCCGCCGTCATCCAGGAGTACCTGACGGCCTACGTCGAGGAGCGGGTCAAGAACCCCGGCGACGACGTCGTCAGCCTGCTGATCAAGGCGACCGAGGAGGCGCACGGCGGCGAGCCGAACATCCCCTACCTGGCGACCGAGGCGAACGTCTTCCTCGCCGGCGGCCTGACGACGACGGGTCACATGATGGCCAGCGCGATGACGCTGATGCTGCGCAATCCCGAGACCTACGAGAAGGTCCGCAGCGATTACTCGCTGATCCCGCGGATGATCGAGGAGGTGATCCGGCTCGAGACGCCGGCGCAGTACCAGCCGCGCTACGCGACCCAGGACACCGAGCTGGAGGGCGTCGAGATCCCCCGCGGGGCTTGCGTGCTGATCGTCTACGCGGCGGCCAACCGGGATCCGGAGCGGTTCGAGTGCCCGCACCAGTTCGAGGCCGAGCGGCAGAACGTGAACAAGCACGTCGGCTTCGGGCACGGGCCGCACTTCTGCCTGGGGGCGCCGCTGGCGAGGATGGAGGGTCGGGTCGGCTTCGAGCGCCTGTTCGACCGCCTGCACGACATCCGGCTGGCGCCGGGGAAGAACGACTTCAGCCACGTGCAGACGATGTACTTCCGCGCGCCGGCGATGCTCAACCTCTGGTTCGAGCGCGCCGACTCCGACCCCTTCGGTTGGGTCGCCGAGGGGCGCAAGGTCCTGAGCTGAGGCCACTCCGCCCCCCGATGCCGAGAGGGACTGAGATCACCCCGTCCCCTCTCGATGCCGAGAGGGACTGAGATCACCCCGTCCCCTCTCGATGCCGAGAGGGGACGGGTTCAGCCGATGCGAGCGGCCGGGTCGGGGATCTCGGCCCGACCGCTGCGCAGGCCCTCGATCAGCTCGTCGATCTCCTCGTCGGTCGGGTTGGGGACGCCGATCGCCTGCCAGTTGCGAACGGTCATCAGCAGGAAGGTGACGAAGCCGGTGAACTCGAGCGCGCCGCGCTCGCCGAGTCGCGCGACCATCGCCTCGTAGTCGGCGTCGGTGACGGTCCCGGCCATCACGGCTCGCGAGTAGTCGACGATCTGCCGCTCCTCGGGAGTGAGCGCGGACTCCTCGCCGGAGCGGATCGCGTCGATCGCCTCGAAGCGGACGCCGACCGCGATCGCGTCGGGCACGTGCACGGTGAGGATCCCGTTGTAGCCGGTGTCCTTGGCGATCACGATGTCGACCAGCTCGCGCTCGGCGTCGCTGTAGGAGCCGCGGACCTCGCCCTCGCGGACGAAGCGGCCGAGGGCGACGAGGCGGGTGGCCATCGGCGGCGAGGTGAGCAGGGCGCCGAAGTAACGCGCCGGCAGGTCGTAGTCGGGGTAGGCGAGCCTCGCCGTCCTGCCGGCGACGAGGTCGTAGTCCTCGCGCTCCTCCTCCGGCACTTCCTCGCGCTCCGGACGCTTCCTCAATCGGGCGGGCTCCCGCACTTCCACTCCTTCAGTCGAATTAGTCGAATAGTATGCATATCCGATCGAACGACCGTGTTGAGGAGGACGAGTGAGATGAGCGCAGAGACGAGCGTCGAATGGCGCGACGGCTGGACCGCGGAGGAGCCGGCGGAGATCGGCTTCGCCTGGGCTTCCCACGACGCCGACAACTGGGGAGGGGCCGCTGAGGACGGCCTCGAGCACCGCGACCTCGGCCTGGTCGAGGCCTCCGACGGCACCTTCGGCGTCGAGCTGCTGCGGACGGACGCGGGATCGGCGCCGCGCGAGGACTGGCACGCCGACGATCTCGACTTCGACTTCCTCTTCGTGCTCTCCGGCAGCGTCCGGCTCGAGACCGCCGCGGGGGAGAGCATCGAGCTCGGCCGCTGGGGCTGCGCGGTCCACAAGCCGGGAGCCGCACGGCGCCTGAGCGACTACTCCGACGACTTCGAGGCCGTCCGCATCACCGCCCCGGCCGCCTACGAGACGGCGAGCGGTCGGGATGCGTCCTTCGTCGCCGAGGGGGACGAGCGCGAGGGCGTCTACAGCAACGACGACTTCGACAACTACGAGCTCGGCAACGGTCCGCGCAAGTTCTTCTACTACCGCGACCTCGGCACCCGGGAGCAGACCGACGGCCGGATCCATCTGCATCTCGTGCTCGCGACCGAGCCGGGTGCCGGCACCGGCTGGCATTACCACTCGATGGCGCAGTGGTTCATGATCCTCCGCGGCACCTCGACGATCGCGGTCGAGGACCACACCTACCAGCCGCTCGTCAAGGGCGACGCGATGTGCGTCGGGCGCGGCCCGAGCATGCGGCACAACGTCGCCCCGTTCTCGCGCGACTACGTCGTGCTGGAGATGTGCGTCCCGGCCGTCTACGAGACGACCCCGGTCGACGAGCCCGAGAACGCCCTGAGCACCGAGCCGGAGTGAGCTCGGCTGAGCCGACTCCTGCGGCGCTGAGGGTCGCGACCCTGCGCGAGGGCGGTCCGGACGGCCTGCTCGTCGCCGTCGACGCCGGGCTCGAGCGGGTGGCGCCGATCGCCGGCCCGGATCCAGCCGATCCGGATTCGTCGAGGGCGACCCTGCAGGCCGCGCTCGACGACTGGGAGCGCTGGGAGCCGGTGCTGGCGGCCGCCTGCGCCGCGCTCGATCGTGGCGAGGAGCCCGAGGGCGTCCGCCCCTACGTCCCGGGGGAGCTCGACTCGCCGCTGCCGCGCGCTTACGTCTGGGCCGAGGGCAGCACGTATCTGAGCCACATGCGGCGTTGCCGCGCCGCTCGCGGCGCCGAGATGCCGCCGGGAGCCGAGGAGACGCCGATCGTCTACCACGGCGGGTCGGGCCGGTTCCTGCCCCCGACCGGAGAGCTCGAGGCCGGCGATCCCGCCTGGGACCTGGACCTCGAGGCGACCGTCGCGGTCGTCGTCGACGATGTCCCCCGCGGCACCGACGCGCTCGCGGCGCTCGCCCACATCAAGCTCGTCCTGCTCGTCAACGACCTCACCTTCCGCGCCCTGCTCCCCGCCGAGGCCGCCACCGGCGTCGGCCTGTTCACCTCCAAGCCGGAGCGGCCGTGCGCGCCCGTGGCGGTCTCGCCCGCGGCCCTGGGCTCCGGCTGGAGGGGCGACCGGCTCGCCTCGTCGGTGCGCTGCGAGGTCCGCGGCGAGCGGCTCGGCGAGCTCCGCTCCGAGGACGACTGCCGGTTCGGCTTCGGCGAGCTGATCGAGCGGATGACGCTGACCAGGGAGCTTCGGGCGGGCACCGTCGTCGGCGCGGGCACCGTCTCCAACGAGGACGCGCGCCGCGGCTACGGCTGCATCGCCGAGCTGCGGGCGAGCGAGATCCTCGCTGACGGCGAGCCCTCCACGCCGTATCTGACCCGGGGGGATCGGGTTCGGATCGAGGCCCTGGACGCCGATCGGCGTTCGACCTTCGGCGCCCTGGACCACGTGATCGCATGACGGCCACCGGACCGAGGGCGGGGACGCGCGTGGTCGAGACCGACGTCGCCATCGTCGGCTCCGGGGCGGGCGGGATGGTCGCGGCGCTGACTGCCGAGGCGGAGGGCCTCGACGTGATCGTGATCGAGAAGAGCACCTACTTCGGCGGCTCGACGGCGCGCTCCGGCGGGGGCGCCTGGGTGCCCAACGCCCCGGCGCTCGTGCGGGCGGGGAAGGTGGACGCGCCGGAGG
>CAZXKG010000006.1:0-35132 GCA_964641695.1 uncultured Conexibacter sp. | reverse complement strand
GGAGATGGTCGCCTATCTGACGACCTTGGCCGGCGACCGCGTCTCGAAGGAGCGGATCGAGCGCTTCATCGCGGAGGGGCCACCGATGATGGCCTTCCTCGAGAGCCGCAGCGTCCACCTGGCCGACGGCTTCTTCTGGATCAGCGGCTACCCCGACTACCACCCCGAGCTGGGCGGCGGAGAGGAGGGGCACGGACTCTGGGCGACGCCGATCGACAAGCGCCTGCTCGGCGAGGAGCTCCAGTACCTGCACCCCGGAGTGAAACGGATGCAGCTCCCGCTCGGCGCCTGGATCACCTCGGTCGACCTGCACGACCTGCTCACCTTCAAGTGGGGTGGGCTCGGCCACAAGAAGATCTTCCTGACGCTGGCCCGGCGGGTCGCCAGGGCGCGCCTGACCGGCGAGCGGATCGGAGTCAGCGGCCAGGCGTTGGCCACCCGGCTGCGGCTGGCGATGCGCGAGCACGGGATCGAGCTCTGGCGGGAGACTCCGATGCGGGAGCTGATCGTCGAGGACGGGGGTCGCGTCAGCGGCGTCCGCGCCGAGCGCAACGGCAGGCCGCTCGAGATCCACGCCCGCCGCGGGGTGATCCTCGCCAGCGGCGGCTTCGACCACGACCTCGAGCTGCGGCGCGAGGTCCAGCCGGGGATCGATCGGGACTGGAGCCTCGGCGCGGCGACCAACGAGGGTGACGGCATCCGCGCCGCCCGCGAGCTCGGCGCCGCCGTCGACCTGATGGAGGAGGCGTGGTGGATGCCGACGATGCCGTCGGCCGCCGACGGCTCCCTGGTCGGGTTGGTCGCCGAGCGCCAGTACCCGGATCAGTTCATCGTCAACGGCGCCGGCGAGCGCTTCACGAACGAGGCGGCTCCCTACGTCGTCTTCTGCCAGAGCCAGCTCGCCGGGCACCGCACCGGAACCAGCCACATCCCCGCCTGGATGATCTGCGACTCGCGGGCGTGGCGGCGCAACGTGATCGCCGGTCACATCCCCGGCACCCCGTTCCCGCGTCCGTGGAAGGAGGCCGGATGCGCGCACCGGGCGGCGACCCTGGAGGCGCTCGCCGAGCTGATCGGGGCTCCCGCGGACGCCCTCGCCGCCACCGCAGCCCGCTACAACGAGAACGCCCGGCGCGGCGTCGACCCGGACTTCGGTCGCGGCGAGAGCGCCTACGACAACTACTACGGCGATCACTCGCTCCCCAACCCGAACCTGGCGCCGGTCGAGCGCGGACCGTTCTACGCGTTCGCGCTCACCCCGGGCGATCTCGGGACGAAGGGGGGCGTGCTCACCAGCCCCGACGCGCAGGTGCTGCGCGAGGACGGCTCGGCGATCGACGGCCTCTACGCGACCGGCAACGTCAGCGCCTCGGTGATGGGGACCAAGTACGCGGGCCCGGGGGCGACCCTGGGGCCGGCGATGACGTTCGGCTACGTGGCCGCGCGCGAGATCGCCGCCGCCGGCGACGGGAGCCGGCCATGACCCGTAGGGATGGCGCCCACGAGGCCGGCCGGCGACTCAGGCTCAGAACGAGTCGAGCGTCAGCGACGCCGGGTGGACCTCCATCCACTGGATCTGGCAGGAGCGGGAGGCGAACTTCCAGCCCTGCCCGGTGCGGGTGTACTCGTCCTCGTAGCGGATCACCATCAGCAGGTCCTCGAGGCTCCCGTCGGGGCGCTCGCGCAGGTGACGAGCGATGCACTTCACCTCGCCACGGGCGCGATCGCCTTCGACCTCGGTCGTGTGGTTCGCCATCAGGTGCTGGGTGCGCAGGTACTGCGAGAGCGGGGCGAGGGCGCCCGGGATCTCCTCGCCGGAGAAAGTCGGCACCTCGTTGCCGCTCGCTTCGACCACCTGCATCGTCGCTCCGTCGGCGAACAACGCCGCGAAGCCGTCGTTGTCCCGGGCATCCACGGTCGCGGCGTAGGCGTCGACCAGACCCCTCAGATCGGCTTTGTCAAGCACTTCTCGCAGCTCTGCGGCATCCATCTGCGGCACTCCTTCAGTCATCGCCTCAACCTCTCCGTAACCCCTCCGATTTACGATCAACCCAACGTTTGGAAGTCTCGGGAATTATGCTACTGTTTCGCCGGCCTGACAACCAAGCGGTCGGCAGGTTGGAAGAGGAGAGGAGATAACCAAATGGAGGGATCGGGTCGATGAGCACGACCGGACAGACTGGTGGCGGCGCTGTGGCGACGGAGTCCGCCGGCGAGACCGCCGCGGCACCAGCCCAGGAGAGCAAGCGCAGCGGCCTGGCCGACCTCGGCGCCCGCTACGGGCTGCTCGGCGGCCTGGTGCTGATCGTCGTCATCTTCAGCCTTCTGCGGCCGGACACGTTCCCGACGATGGACAACCTGCGAACGACGTTGACCCTCGCGGCGCCGCTGCTGTGCGTCGCCTGCGGTTTGACCGTGGTCCTGGTCATGCAGGACTTCGACCTCTCGATCGGTGGCATGATCGGGCTCGCCGGCGCCGTGGCCGTGGTGCCGATGTCGGAGTCGGGACTGGCGTGGCCGCTGGCGATCGTGCTCGCGCTCCTGGCGGCGGTCGTGGTCGGGCTGATCAACGGCAGCCTGATCGCCTACCTCGGCGCCTCGTCTTTCATCATCACCCTGGCGATGGGGACGATCCTGCTCGGCACCGAGTTCGCCCTCACCGACCAGACGACCGTCTTCGAGAACATCCCCGCCGGCTTCGCCGACATCGCGGCGACCCGCTTGCTCGGCTTCAGCCTGATGATCTGGATCGCTGCGGCGGTGGCGGTGGTCCTCTACGCGCTGATCCACCAGACCGAGATGGGGCGCTACATGTACGCGATCGGCGGCAACCGCGAGGCCGCCAGGCTCTCGGGCGTTCCGGTCGCGCGCCTGCGCCTGATCGGCTTCGTCGTCGTCGCGATCGCCGCGGCGATCACCGGCTTGCTGATCTCCTCCCAGGCCGCGGCCTCGACGCCCAACTCGGGCAACTCGTTCCTGCTGCCCGCGTTCGCCGGGGTCTTCCTCGGAACCGCGGTCTTCAGGCTGGGCGAGTTCAACATCCCCGGCACGGTCGTCGGGGTCCTCTTCCTCAGCGTGATCCAGATCGGGCTGACGCAGGTGGACCTCTCCACCGCCTACATCAACATCGTCCAGGGCGCGATCCTCGTGGCCGCCGTCCTCTCCAGCCGGATCGACGTGCTCAAGGCATGAGCGGAGAGGCGCCATTCCTCACGACCCACGGGCTCTGCAAGGCCTACCCGGGCGTGGTCGCCCTGCGCGACGTCGACTTCGAGGTCAGCGCGGGCGAGGTGATCGCGCTCGTCGGCAAGAACGGCGCCGGCAAGAGCACCTTGATCAAGTCGCTCGCGGGCGCCGTCCAGCCCGACAGCGGCGAGATCCGGCTCGACGGTGAGCCGGTCAGCTTCTCCTCGCCGACGGCGGCGAACGCCCACGGCTTGGCCTTCGTCCACCAGGAGCTCGCCGACGTGCCGACGCTGACCGTCGCCGAGAACGTCCTGCTCGGCAACGGCCTGCCCCGACGGATCCTCGGGCGCTTCGTCGACTGGAAGCAGGCGGCGCGTCAAGCCCGCGAGGCGCTCGCCGACCTCGATCCTACGATCGACCCGCAAGCGACGGTCGCCTCCCTGAGCGTCGCTCAGCGCCGCCTCGTGATGATCGCCCAGGCGCTGCAGCACAAGGCGCGCCTGCTCGTCCTCGACGAGCCGACGGCGGCCCTCAGCATCAGCGAGATCGAGCATCTGCACGGGGTCGTGCGCAAGCTCGCCGGCCAGGGCGTCGCCGTCGTCTACGTCTCCCACCGCCTCGGCGAGGTCTTCGACCTGACCGACCGCACGGTGGTCATGCGCGACGGCGCGATCGTCGCCAACAAGCCGACCACCGAGTTCGACCGGACGTCGCTGATCGCCGAGATCAGCGGACACGACGTCGAGGAGATCCCCGAGGGGCCGCAGGGCGACCTGCAGCCGGCCGCGATCGGGGAGGAGGAGAGCGCGCACGTCCACGGCGAGTACGGACCGGTCGTGCTCGAGGCGAAGGGGCTGACGCGCACCGGCGTCGTCGAAGACGCGAGCTTCAGCGTCCGCGCCGGCGAGATCCTCGGGATCGCCGGGCTCGTCGGCTCGGGGCGGACCGAGCTTCTGCGGCTGCTGATCGGCGCCGACAAGCGGACCGCCGGCGAGGTGTACGTGAAGGGCGAGCAGGTGCCGATGCGCTCGCCCAAGGAAGCGGCGGGCCACGGCATCGTCCTGCTCCCCGAGGACCGGCGCGGCCAGGGCCTGATCATGAACTTCACGGTCCGCGAGAACATCACGATCACGCACCTGGACGAGTTCCGACGGGTTCCCGCCCTGCCGAACCCTTCGATCCCCAAGGAGCAGGCGGCCGCTCGCGAGGCCGGCCGGCGCCTCGCGATCAAGACGGCCTCGGTGGAGGTGCCCGTCGGGACCCTCTCCGGCGGCAACCAGCAGAAGGTCGTGCTCGGGAAGTGGCTCGGTCCCGGCGCGGACGTCTTCATCTTCGACGAGCCCACCGCCGGGATCGACGTCGACGGTCGCGACGACACCTACGAGCGGCTGCGTGAGCTTGCCGCCGAGGGCAAGGCGGTGATCGTCGTCTCCTCCGACTTCTCGGAGCTGCCCGGCCTCTGCGACCGCGTCCTGGTGATGGCGGATGGACGCCTGACCGACGAGATCGAAGGCGACGAGGTCACCGAGCGCGCGCTCGTCACCGCCTGCTTCGAGGGGATCGAGGGCCATTCGGCCGTCCCCGCCGACGACAACTTCACCCATCGAGACACCAACCAAGAACCGGGGTCGCAGCGGGGGTCCGCCGCGGTCAAGGGAGAGAGAGAAATGGAAAGGAAGGAACTATGAGCAAGTCACTCAGGCTGCTCCTCGGGGTGGTCGGGCTGGCGCTCGTCTTCGCCCTGGCTGCATGTGGGGGAGATGACTCCGACAGCGACGATGCCGCCGCCGTCGGCGCGCAGGGCGGCGACGCCGCGGAGACGGCTGCAGCAGCGGGCGAGGAGGACGCCGGCGAGCCGGTCGACCTCCCGCAGCGCACGGTCGGATACATCCAGTTCACCAACGAGGCCGAGATCGCCGTCCGGATGCAGGTGGCGGCCGAAGAGGCCGCCGAAGCGATCGGCTGGGATTTCCTCGCCTGTGACGGGCAGGGGGATCCGCGTAAGCAGGGCGCGTGTGGCAACACGCTCCTCGACCGTGGCGCCGACGTGATCCTGTCCAACAGCATCGCCCCGGCGACGACCAACGCGGCGATTCAGCGGGCTGACAAGGAGAACATCCCGTGGATCGTGGTCGGAGGGCTCGTGCCTGACGATCCGAAGGTCGACGCGATCTACGCGCCGGACGACACGGCGATGACCGAGCTCCTGTGGGATTGGTTCGTCGAGAACACCGGCGGCGAGTCGACCCTGGCGATCCTCAACGAGTTCCCGGCGCTCGAGGCGCTCGGCGTCCGCGCCGAGGTCCTCAACGACCTGATCAGCCAGGACGGCGGCGGCATCGAGCTCGTCGGCGAGGAGGAGCTCGACTACACCGACGTAGTCGGCAGCATCCAGAAGCAGGTCAACAACCAGCTCAGCCAGAACCCCGACGTGGGCGCCTTCTGGTCGATCACCAACAACATCCCGCCGATCGTCCAGGCGGTCAAGTCCAACGGGTCCCGGAGCGACGACTGGCCGATCATCGTCGGTTACTTCGCCGACCTCGTGAACCTCGACGCGATCCGCGCCGGCGATGCCGCCGCGCTCGCCGAGTGGCCGATCGAGGGCGATATCTGGGCAGCGGTCGATCAGGCCGCCCAGCAGGTAGCGCGCGAGGTCGAGATCCCGCGTACGCGCGAGGAGCTGGCGCCCGAGTACTCGCTCGAGTTCATCGAGCCGACGCTGATCACGGAGGAGAACCTCCCGCCCGAGGGCGAGTACCCGCCCCCGAACGCGGACTTCGTCTCCTACTTCGACGCCAAGTGGGCGACGGAGTTCGGCACCGGCGGTGGCTCCGGCTCCTCCTCCGAGGAGGGCTGAGCGAACGGGGACGCGTGGGGGCCTCCGGTTGGAGCGCCGGAGGCCCCACGCGGTCCTGCCCCCATGGACGCTGACCTCAGGGGGACGAACGGAAGGATCCGATGAGCGAGCGACGCGTGGCAGTGGTGACCGGCTCCTCCAGCGGGATCGGGGAGGCGATCGCGAGCGCCTTCGCGGCTGACGGCTGGCAGGTGGTCGTCAACTCGGCCACCAGCGTGGAGGCCGGGCGCGAGGTCGCCGAGCGGATCGGCGGGACCTACGTCCAGGCGGACGTCTCCGATCCGGGCCAGGCGAGCGAGCTGATCGCGACCGCGGTCGACCGCCACGGGCGCCTGGACATGCTGCTCAGCAGCGCCGGGACCACGGTGACGATCCCCCACGACGATCTCGAAGCAGTGACCCCGGAAGTCTGGGAGCGGATCCTCAGCGTCAACATGCTCGCGCCGTGGTGGCTGGCGGTCGCGGCGATGCCGCACCTGCAGGCGGCCCCCGAGGGTCAGATCATCAACATCACCTCGACCTCGGCTACGCGGGTCGAGGGCAGCTCGATCCCGTACTCGGTCTCGAAGGCGGGCTTGCAGCACATGACGCGACTGCTCGCCAAGGCCTTCGGTCCCGAGGTCCGCGTCAACGCGGTCGCCCCGGGATTCACCGAGACGCCCTGGACCCGCGACTGGGACGAGATCCGCGCCATGGTCGAGGAGCGCGTGCCCCTGCGGCGGGCGGGCCGTCCCGAGGACGTAGCCGAGGCATGTCTCGCGATCAGCCGCGGGAGCTACATGACCGGCGCCGTGGTCCCGGTCGACGGCGGGCTCTCGCTGCTCTGACCGAGATGAGGGATCGATGGAGCCCGTTCTGATGGATGCGCCGGCCCGGTACCTCGAGCTCGTCAACGCCGAGCGCTGGGACGAGCTCGAGTCGATCTTCACCCCGGATGCCGAGTTGCTGGCGATGGGGATCAAACCGCGGCGGGGGCTGGAGCAGATCCGCGACTACTACGAGCGCGCCTTCGCTCCGTATCCGCAGCACGAGGACCGGGCGACCAGGTTCATCCGCAGCGGTCGAACCGTAGTCGTCGAGATCCACTTCGACGGGGTCACCGAAGCGGGCGTGGAGCTCTCCTTCGACGCGGTCGACGTCTTCGACCTGGCCGCCGACGGCAGGATCGAGCGCCTGAGCAGCTGGTACGACTCGGCCTGGGTGAGGGAATCACTGACGAGGGCGGGGGGCTCCTGATCGGCGGACGCAGGAGCCGAAGCGGCCTGAGTCGGCCGTGAGGCGACGAGGACTCCGAGCAGGGTCCTCCCGCTCCGACTGACGAGGGCGGGGGGCTCCTGATCGGCGGACGCAGGAGCCGAAGCGGCCTGAGTCGGCCGTAGCGGCCTGAGTCGGCCGTGAGGCGACGAGGACTCCGAGCAGGGGCCTCCCGCTCCGTCAGCGGGGAGGGAGTCTTGCCGCGGCGTCCATCCTGACCACCTCGCCGTTCAGCAGGGGGATCTCGCAGAAGGCCTCGAGCAGGCGGCCGAACTCCTCGGGGGTGCCGAGGCGGCGGGGGAAGACGTGGTGGTCGACGAGGCGCTTGCGGGCCTTCGCCGGAAGCGAGCCGAGCATCGCCGTGTCCATCATCCCGGGGGCGACCGACATCACGCGGATCTTCTCCGGCGCCAGGTCGCGGGCGAGCTGGATCGTGAGCGCGGCGACGGCTCCCTTCGAGGCCGAGTAGGCGGCCTGACCGACCTTGCCCTCGAAGGCTGCGATGGAGGAGACGTTGACGATCAGCCCGCGCTCGCCGTCGTCGCCGGGCTCGTTGCGGGCGATCGCCGCGGCACTGCGGCGAACCACGTCGAAGAGGCCGACGACGTTCACGTCCATGACCCGCTGGAAGGTCTCCAGCGGGTGCATCTGGGCGCCTTCGCCGCCGCTGCCGATGCCCGTGCCGAGGACGCGGATGGCCGGCGAGATGCCGGCGCAGTTGACCGCCAGGTCGAGGCGGCCGGTCCATGAGAGCGAGCGCTCGAACGCGGCTTCGACGGCGTCCGGGTCGGAGACGTCGGTGGGGACGAATAGCGCGGCGTCCCCGAGCTCAGCCGCCAGTTCGCCCGCCGCCGACTCCTCGAGGTCGAGCAGGGTCACGCGGGCGCCCCGGCCGACGAGCATCCGGGCCGCACCCTCGCCGAGGCCGGAGCCGCCGCCGGTGATCAGCGCGTGCGCGCCGTCGATCTTCACGGCGCCAGGACCACGACGGCTTCCGCCTCCAGGACCTCGCGCCCGCTCGCGGTGGCGCGCAGCTCGATGGTCGCGGTGCGCGTGCCCTCCTCGGCCCCCTGGCCGGCGTCGCCGTCGACGGCGACGTAGACGCCGGTGCACTCGAACCGCTCGCCGCCGAAGACGTTGTCCTTGAAGCGCGCCTTGAAGTTGCGGATCCGCTCATAGCCGCCGGCGGCTCGGGCGGCCGCCTCGATCGCGAAGCTCATGTTTATCGGGCCCTGGTTGACCGGCCGATCGCCGAGGCCGAGCTCCCTCGTCACGTCGGTGTCCCAGTGGATCGGGTTGGGATCGCGGAGGAGCATCGCCATCGTCTTCATCGGGCCCGGGTCGACCACGTCCACCACGAACGGCTCGATCGCGTCACCGACAGCGGGGGACGTGGCGGGTGACGGGCTCACGCGGCAGCCCTCGGGAAGATCCAGGTGTGCGTGACCGCGGCGATCTGCTCCCCGACGCCGCCTCGAGAGTCGCCGACGCCGTGGGCGCCTTCGCCTTCGCCCACCAGGTGGATCCGGTGCTGGAAGGTGACCCGGTCGAACATGCCGGCCCGCCTTCCCTCCTTGCGCTCGACCGAGAGCACCTCGCCCTCGACCCGGTAGTCGCGGCCGGCCACGATCGGCGCCGCCAGGTCGAGCTCGATCTCTCCGAAGAGCACGCCGGAGTCGGCGTCGGCCTCGAGCAGGTCGAAGATGTCCTGGACCGACGCGCCCCCGCCGTGCAGGCCGATCATGTAGGCGAGCGCGGGGTGAGCGACCTCGGCGCGCGGGTCGCCGCCGACGGCATCGGCCCACAGCCAGGCCTCGTGGGCGGGGAGGTGGTAGTCGCCGCCGGGGAAGCGATGGCCTTCGAGGTGATCGTAGGTGGGCGGTGCGGGCATTCCTCTTTCCTCTACCAATCGGTCGATTGATTTTATCGCCCTCCCGGATCCCCGGGGTCCCTCTGCAATGATGCGCCGCGTCGTGAGCCCGGAAGGCCCGGTCTCCCGCTCGCCCGCAACTCGTTGTTCGTCTGATGCCACCAGCCGAGAAGCTCTCGCGTAAACGCTCCGATGAGGTTGCAGCCGCAGCGCTGCGCGTCTTCCATCGCCAGGGGTACGCGAGCAGCTCCGTCGGCGACATCGCGCAGGAGCTCGGCATCCTCAAGGGCTCGCTCTACTACTACATAAACTCCAAGGAGGATCTGCTGTTCGCGATCTGCGACCAGGTCCACCGGGACGTCAGCCGGATCCTCGAGGAGGCGCTCGCCTCCGAGCAGAAGTCGCCGCTCGACCGCTTCGCGGCTTACGTCCGGGCGCAGACGATCTACAACGCCGAGAACGTCGAGCTGATCACCGTCTACTACCGGGATCTCGAGCGGCTCAGCGAGCAGCGTCTCAACGACATCCGCAAGCGGCAGCGAGCCCACGTGTCGATGCTCGCGGACCTGATCGCCGAGGGGCAGAAGCAGGGTGAGATCTACGCCGACGTCGCCCCCGGGATCGCCGTGCGGACCGTGCTCAGCACGATCATCTGGATCTACACCTGGTACCGCCCCAAGGGCAAGGCGAAGCCGGAGGAGATCGCGGACTTCACCGTCCGTTACGCCCTCCACGGCCTATCTGCAGCTGTCGGGTCTGTCGGACCCGGAGCGTCCTGAGCGGAGTCCTCGTCGCCTCACGGCCCTTCGGCCGCTTCGGCTCCTGCGTCCGCCGCCCAGAACGCTCCGGGCCACGGCAGATGGGACGGGCGAATTCAAACGAGCGGTTGATACGCTCGCTGGGGTGAGGAGCGAGTTCGGAGAGGATCCAGGCGTCGTCGTCGTCAGCGGTGCGAGTGGTGCGGTCGGGAGCGCCTTGAGCGGCACGCTGATCGAGGCCGGGGTGCCGGTCGCCCTCGTCCATCGCAGCGACTCGACCCGCGTCGATGACCTGCTCGCCCGAGCGGCCGAGGCCGGCGTCGAAGCCAGTCGCTGGCAGGTCGATCTCCTCGACGAGGGGGCGACCGGCTCGCTGCCGCAGAGGGTCGTGGAGCGCCACGGTTGCGTCAGAGGGCTCGTTCACGCCGCCGGCCCTCGCGTCCCGCAGAAGTTCCTCAGCTCGGTCGAGCCGGCGGAGATGCGCCGGCACGTCGAGGGCGAGATCGTCGCCTTCTACAACTTCGTCCAGCCGTTCATCCCCGCCCTGCGGGACGGCTCGGGGTCGATCGTCGCCGTGACCACGGTCGCCGGTCGCGCCTACCCGCTTCGCGACGGGCTCTCGGCCGGCCCCAAGGGCGCGATCGACTCCACCTGCCGGGCGCTCGCCGCCGAGGAGGGCCGCTACGGGGTCCGGGTCAACTGCGTCGGCCCCGGCATCCTCGACGAGGGCATGGCCGAGCACCTGTTCGAATCCGGCGCGATGAGCGAGCGGGACATCGAGGCGGCGTTGACGAGGATCGCGCTGAAGCGCTTCGGCAAGGCACAGGAGGTCGCCGACGCCGTCCACTTCCTGCTGTCGGATCGGGCGAGCTACATCACCGGCCAGTACATAGACGTAGACGGCGGCTACTCGATCTGACGGCCCCGGAGTGCCCTGAGCGGAGTCCTCGTCGGCTCACGACCATCCGGTCGCTTCGCCTCCTGCGTCCGCCACTCAGAACGCTCCGGACCTCGTCAGATCCCATTCGGCGTATGGCCAGGGACGGAAACGTCGATCTCGATCTGGACCGATCATCGAAGGTGACGTTTTCCTCGCATGAGACGGGTCTCGTTCCTCTCGATGCGCGCTGGTCGGTGAGAGGAACGAAATCGCGATGATGCCTCGCACCGTGGCTACCGTCCGTCTCGACATCGCCTACGACGGCGCCCGCTTCTCCGGCTGGGCGCGTCAGCCTGGGAAGCGCACGGTCCAAGGGGAGATCGAGCGGTCCCTGGCGCGGATCCTCGGTGAGCCCGTGTCACTGACAGTCGCCGGGCGGACCGATGCCGGAGTCCACGCCCTCGGTCAGGTGGCGTCCTTCTCCACCGGGAGGCCGGTGATCGGGGCCCTCGACCGAGCGCTGAACGCGACGACGCCTCCCGACATCGCGATCCTCGCCGCCGCGCAGGTGGCCGACGGCTTCGACGCCCGTCGCGACGCCCGCTCCCGCCGCTATCGCTACCGGGTCGAGACCGCGTTCCCACCCAGCCCGTTCGAGCGGGGGAGGGCGCTGAGCCGGCATCGCCCACTCGAGCGGGCCGTGCTGGACGAGTGCGCCGCCGCGATCGTCGGGACGCACGACTTCACCGCCTTCACCCCCACCGACACCGACCACGTTCGCTTCGAACGGCTGATCCTCGAGGCCGCCTGGCGGCGGGAGTCCGAGCGCATCCTCGCCTTCGAGATCGAGGCTGACGCCTTCATGCGCAACATGGTCCGGGTTCTCGTCGGGACCATGCTCGAGGCCGCGGGCGGCAAACGGACGCCGGTCGCCTTCGCCGAGCTGCTCACCGGCCGCTCGCGTCCCGAGGCCGGCGAGACCGCGCCCCCGCACGGCCTGTACCTGGTGCGCGTCGCCTACTGATGCGCCGCGTCCGCTCCGGCCACCCACACTCGTAGAATCGATCCGGTGCGTGTACTTCTGACCAACGACGACGGGATCGGGGCCTCCGGACTGCAACATCTGCGGCGGGCCCTGCTCGAGATCGACGGGATCGAGCTTCACGTGATCGCCCCGAACTCGAACCGCAGCGCGACGGCTCGGTCGATCACGACCCGCTCGCCGCTCTGGGTGGAGAAGATCGAGTTCGAGGACGGGACCGTCGGCTACGCGACCGAGGGCACGCCGGTCGACTGCGTGCGCTTCGCCCAGCTCGGCCTGGTCGGCGAGCCGCCCGAGCTGATCGTCTCGGGGATCAACCACGGCTCCAACCTGGGAGACGACGTCACCTACTCCGGGACCGTCGCGGCGGCGCTCGAGGGCATCATCCTCGGCATTCCCGCGATCGCCGTCTCTCAGCAGGCGGCCACCGAGGAGGGCTACCGCTACGGCGACCTCGACTTCTCCGTCTCGGCGCCGCTCGCTGCCGCCCTGGCGGCGATCGTCGGCGACGGGCGGCTGCCGGAGGGCACGCTGCTGAACGTCAACTGCCCGCCCGGGACGCCGAAGGGGGTCGACGTGACCCGGCTCGGCCGGCGCGTCTACGACGACCGGCTGCAGGAAGTGGAGTCCGACGGCAACGGCCGCACCCGCTACAAGATCTACGGCTACCGGCCCGGCTACGAGGAGGAGAACGGGACCGACCTGACGGCCGTGGCGAAGGGGTTGGTCGCGATCACGCCCCTGCACTTCAACCTGACCGACCACTCGAGCTTCGAGCAGGTCGACTCGATGGGAGTCGAGGAAGCGCTTGAGCAGGTGTTGGCCGCCGTCGAAGGATGAGCGCAAGGCCGAGCCGGAGGCGAGCGTGGTGACGGACCCGGAGGCGAGCGCGGTGACGAGCCGGAGGCGAGCGCGGTGACGGACCCGGAGGCCCGAGCGGCAGAGCTGCGCGCGGAGATCGCCAAGCACGACCACGCCTACTACGTCCTCGACGACCCCCTCGTCGGCGACGACGCCTACGACGTCCTGCTCGACGAGCTGCGCGCGCTCGAAGCCGAGCTCCCCGAGCTGCGGACCCCCGACTCCCCGACCCAGCGGGTCGGCGGCGAGCCGATCTCGGGCTTCCAGCGGCACGAGCACCTGGAGCCGATGCTGTCGCTCGGCAACGCGCGCAGCGCCGAGGAGCTGGAGGCGTGGGAGCAGCGGATCCAGAAGCTGCTGGTGCGGTTCGACATCGAGGTCGACGAGATCGCCTACGTGACCGAGCCGAAGATCGACGGCCTCGCGATCTCGCTCACCTACGAGGACGGGATCTTCGTGCGCGGGACCACCCGGGGCAACGGCCGGATCGGCGAGGTCGTGACCGAGAACCTGAAGACGATCCGCTCGATCCCGCTGCGGATCCCCGACGCCCCCGAGGTGATCGAGGTGAGGGGGGAGATCTACTTCCCCCGCAAGGGCTTCGAGCGGCTCAACGAGCAGCGAGCCGAGGCAGGGCTCTCGACCTTCGCCAACCCGCGCAACGCGGCGGCGGGAACGATCCGCCAGCTCGACCCGCGGCTCGCCGCCGAACGCCCGTTGCAGATCTGGGCGTACGGGATCGGCTACCGCCAGGGGGTCGATCACGCCACTCACATGGATGAGCTCGAATGGCTGCGGGAGCGAGGGTTCCGCGTCAACTCCGAGATCGCCTGCCACGAGTCCGGCAAGGAGGTGATCGAGCGCTGCCGGTGGTGGGAGGAGAGACGCGAGCAGCTCGACTACGAGATCGACGGCGCCGTGGTCAAGGTCGACGATCGCGGGCTCTGGCGGGATCTCGGGGTAGTCGGGCGCGAGCCGCGCTACGCGATCGCCTGGAAGTTCCCGCCGATGACGGCGACGACGATGCTGCGCAACATCGTCTGGAACGTGGGGCGGACCGGCCACCTGGTGCCGTTCGCCGAGCTCGAGCCCGTGCACCTGGCGGGGGTGACGGTGAGTACCGCCACGCTCCACAACGAGGAGGATCTGGCCCGCAAGGACGCGCGGGTGGGGGACGAGGTGATCGTGACCAGGGCCGGCGACGTGATCCCGCAGGTGGTGGCGCCGCTGATCCAGCGCCGGAAGGGCAAGCGGTTGCGGCGCCCGAAGCCGCCGAAGAAGTGTCCGATCTGCGACACGCCGACGGTCAAGTCGGACGGCGTCTGGACGATCTGCCCGAACCGGACCGGCTGCCCGGGGCAGGTCTTCCAGCTGGTCAAGCACTTCGTCCACCGGGGGGCGATGGACATCGAGGGGCTGGGGGAGAAGCTGGCCGCCGACTTCCTCGAGGACGGGTTGATCGGGGACGCCGCCGACATCTACGAGCTGAGGGCCGAGCAGCTGACCGAGCGGGAGGGCTTCGGCGAGGTCTCCGCCGGGAAGCTGATCGCCGCGATCGAAGGCTCGAAGCAGCAGCCGTTCGCCCGCGTCCTCTTCGCGCTGGGGCTGGAGGGCGTGGGCGCGGTGACCGCTGAGGCGCTGGCCGATCACTTCGGCACGATCGACGCGCTGCTGGGGGCCGGGCAGGAGGCGATCGAGGAGGTCGACGGCGTCGGCCCGATCGTCGCCGAGGGGATCGTCGAGCAGCTCTCCGAGGAGCGGACCCGCGATCTGATCTCGAGGCTGCGCGCCCAGGGCCTTCGCTTCGAGCTCGACCCCTCCGAACGCCGCGCCGAGGAGGGCCCGCTCACCGACAAGACCTTCGTCCTCACCGGCACCCTCCCCAACCTGAGCCGCAACGAGGCCGCCGCGATCATCAAGCGGGCCGGCGGCAAGGTCACCGGCTCGGTCTCGAGGAAGACCGACTACGTGGTGGCGGGAGAGAGCCCCGGCTCGAAGCTGGCAAAGGCCCAGGAGCTGGGGGTCGAGGTGCTGGACGAGGCCGGGCTGAGGGGCCTCGTGACCTCCTGAGTCGATCTCGAAGGGGCGCGGATCGGCTTGCCGGCGTTCACGGGGATGAGGATGACTGCACCCCGATGACCCGAGGAGGAGTTGCGATGAGGCGCGTAGAGGCAGCTGCTACGCAGGACGTGATCGCGGATCTCGGTGGAGGCGCCGGCCCCGGTCCTCGGGGAAGACGAAGCCCACTCGCCGGCACATCGCCGCCGGCCTGAGCGCCAGAAACGAGCCATTGCTGCGTCCGTGACGGGCGTCACCTCGCGCTTCCGCTGGACGGCCGTGGTACTTTCCCACTTTCCCTATCAACTTAGTAGGAAAGGAACGGCGGCTAGTGCTCACGGATCCACCAGCTCTGTCAACCGGGCTCGGCATCGCATTGATGCTCGGCCTGGGCGTCCTCATGTTCGGCATCGCCTTCGCAGTGCGGGCGATGGTCAAGAACACGCACAACTTCGTCATCGCCGGCCGGCAGATCCCGCTTGGGTTCGGTGTCGGCTCGGTCATCGCCGTCTGGACCTGGTCGATGGCGGTGATGATGTCGTCGGCCCAGGCCTTCAGCTTCGGCACATCCGGGCTCCTCTGGTTCATCGTCCCGAACGGGCTCGCGGTGATGATCATGGTCCCCTTCGCGGTCCGGCTCAGACGCCAGATGCCGGAGGGCTACACGATCGTCCAGTTCATCCGCGAGCGGTTCGAGAACGGGACCGCGAGCGGGGTGATGCTCGTTGCCATCCTCTTCGGGCTGATCGCGGAGATCTGCATCAACCTCTTCGGCGTCACCCTGGTCATGGGGGTGATCTTCGGCTTCGACGCCACCGCCGTACTCGCGATCACCCTGGTGATCGTCACGATCTACTCCTACTTCGGGGGCCTCTGGACCTCGGCGATCACGGCGACGATCAACACGCTGCTGATCGCCGTCCCGGCGGCGATCGTCGTGCTCTACGTGCTCGGCGAGGTAGGGGGCGCCGGCGCCGTGTTCGACTCGGTCAAGGAGGCCGACTCGAACAACCTGAACGCCTTCAGCCCCGCCGCGGCCTCGGCCTTCGGCATCTCCCTCGCCCTCGGCCTGTTCGCCTCGACGATGGCGGACCAGACCTTCTGGCAGAAGGTCTGGGCGATGAAGCCCGCCAACCTCTCGAAGACGTTCCTCTGGTCGGGGCTCTGGTTCTACCCGATCCCGATGTGTCTCGGCCTGCTCGGCCTGGTCGGCATCGCCGTCGGCGTCACACCCGACGCCCTCGGCTCCTACGGCGCCGGTGGAGTCGGCCCGTACGTGATCTCGCACGTCGGGCTGCCGGTCGTGTTGATCGCGCTCTACGTGCTGATCATCTGCAACGCCTGCTACTCGACCATCGACGGCGCCTTCTCGGCGCTCTCGTCGGTCGTCGCGGTGGACGTCGTCAAGCGCGTCGCCCCGGGCATCACCGAGAAGCGGCTCTTCCGGATCACGAAGGCGAGCATCATCGTCGCCGGGCTGATCGGCGGCGTGATCGTGCTTTCCGGCGTCGACTACGTGACGCTCGTCAACACGATCTTCTTCTTCAAGGCCGCGCTCGTCGTCCCCTTGGGATTGGCGATCTTCTGGAGAAGGATGTCCGCACCGGCGTTCATCGTCGGCGTCGCCGCGGCGATCGCGATCGGTTACCCGGTTCGCGAGACGGTCAGCGAGCTCGCGGGCATCGTGACCCTGATGGGGGTCTCGATCATCGCCTCGGTCGGGATCAGCTTGCTGGGTAGGAAGTCGTTCGACTTCCAGGCCCTGCACAGGACGGACGCGGGCCTCGAGGGATCCGACGTCCACTCCGAGCGGCCCCTCCCCGTTCCGGCGGACGCCCGCGTCTAGCCGCGGGGCGCTCATCCACACAACGACGAGCCGCCGGGACCTGCCTCGGTCCCGGCGGCGGAACAGGAGAACATCCAATGGTTGCCTTCTACATAGCCCTGGTTCTGGGCATCCTGATCGGGATCACCTACGTGGCGCTCGCGATCAGCTCCTTCAGGAACGTCCGCGACAGGATCCTCGGCCGCAAGGCTGAGCTTCCGGCGCGGGATCCGCACTGGGACGAGCAGACTCACGGCTTCACCTGGAAAGCCTCGATCGGCGTGATCACCTCCGTCGCCCTCCTCGCCGCGCTCTCGATCTCGCCGGCCTTCTGGTACGTGCTGCCGTTCCTGGCGCTGGGCACCGGAGTCGCCGTGATCGTCGCCTTCCTCGTCGACCCGGACGGATCGCTCTGATGGCCGGCCGCAAACGGAAGATGCACCTGCTCGGCTTCGTCCAGCACGGGGTGATCAACCACGCCTCGTCGATGTGGGCCCACCCCCAGGACAAGGTCGGCTACCACTGGTCGCGACCGGAGTACTGGCGCGACCTCGGGCGGACGATGGAGCGCGGCTACTACGACGCGATGTTCATCGCCGACGAGCTCGCGCCCTACACCACGCACGGCGGCAGCTCGGACATCACGGTCAAGTACGCGGGCCAGTGCCCGGTCCACACCCCCGAGACGGTGGTCCCGATCGTCGGTGCCTTCACCAAGCATCTCGGTATCGGCATCACCCTCTCGACCTCGTTCGTGCCGCCCTACATGATGGCCCGCAACCTCTCCAGCCTCGACCACCTGACCGGCGGCCGGGTCGGGTGGAACATCGTCACCTCCTACTCCAAGAGCGAGTTCCAGGCGATGGGACGGGAGAACCTCACGCCGCGCGAGAAGCGGTACGAGGTCGTCGAGGAGTACATGCAGATCTGCTACCAGCTCTGGGACAGCTGGGAGGACGACGCGATCCTCTACGACCGCGAGAGCGGGGTCTTCGCCGATCCCGAGAAGGTCAAGGAGATCGACTTCGACGGCGAGCACTTCAGGTCGAAGGGCCGCTTCTTCGTCGCCCCCTCGCCGCAGCGCCGACCGGTGCTCTGGCAGGCGGGCTCCTCGCCGCAGGGCCGGGACTTCGCGGCGAAGCACGCAGAGTCGGTGTTCGGGATCTTCCCGACGCCGAAGACGATGCGCGCCTACGCCGACGACATCCGCGCTCGCGCCTCCGACCACGGGCGAGACCCCGAGGCGGTGAAGCTCATCTACGGCCTGCAGACGGTCATCGACCGCGATCACAACCGCGCCGTCGAGCGTTACGAGGAGCTCAAGGAGAACATCCAGCTCGGTTCGGCGTTCGCGATCATGTCCGGCCACACCGGGGTCGACTTCTCCCAGTACGACCTCGACGACCCGCTCGAGGACGTCGACGCGCAGGGGATCCGGGGGCTCTTCGACGCGATCCTGGAGGCGAAGGACGGCGAGCCGGTGACCGTGCGCGAGGCGGCGCAGATCTACGGGATGTCGATCGGGGCGCCGGTTGCGGTCGGCACCCCGGAGGAGGTGGCCGACCAGATGGAGACCTACGTCGACGAGGGGGGCTGCAACGGCTTCATGATGCTCGCGACCCACGTTCCAGGGTGCTTCATCGAGCAGACCGAGTTGCTGGTTCCGGAGCTGCAGCGACGAGGCAGGTTCCGGACGAGGTACCCGGGAACCACCCTCCGCGACTCGCTGCTGGAGTACTGAGATGGGAGCGGCAGGCCCCCGCCCGGGCAGACCCGCGGGCAAGATCGGCGATGCGCTCGACGCGCTTCAGGACGGGCGGATGATCGTCGTCTGCGACGGCAGCGAAGGGGATCTGGTGACGGCGGCTCAGTTCGCCACCGCCGACGCCGTCAACTTCATGACCCATCACGGCCGCGGGTTGGTGCGGCTGGCGCTCACGGCCGCACGCTGCGATCGCCTCGGGCTGATGCCGATCCCGCGGCGTGGGGAGGGTCGCTCGGCGGGCGATTTCACGGTCTCGATCGAAGCCCGCGAGGGGATCGAGACCGGGATCTCCGCCGCCGACCGGGCGCGGACGATCCAGGCGGCGATCAGGCCTGAGGCCTCGGCCGGAGATCTCGTTCAGCCCGGCCACGTGTTCCCGCTGCGGGCCCGGGAGGGTGGGGTCCTGGCTCGCCCCGGCCACACCGAGGCGGCAGTCGATCTGGCGCAGCTGGCCGGCCTCGTCCCGGCTGGGGTGATCTGCGAGGTACTCGATGCCGAGGGCGCGATGGCCGGCATCGACGAGCTGGTCGATCTCGCCCGCGCACATGGGCTCCTCTTGGTCATGATCGACGATCTGGTCGGCTGGCGGCGCACCGAGAGGTCGCTCGACCCCCGCTACCGACGGATCCCTCCGGAAACCCTGCGAACGCCGGCCGCCGGAGCCCCGAGATGAGTCGGCTCAGCGGCAGCTTCCGGTCGGCGATGCGCGGGATGGCGAGCGGGGTCTCGGTGGTCAGCACCCGCTCGGGTGACGGCCATCCACACGCGACGACGGTCAGCTCGGTTACGTCGGTTTCGATGCAGCCGCCGCTGCTCCTGGTCTGCCTCGATCGCGACAGCGAGACCCTCGGTGCCGTCAGGGAGTCCCGCGCGTTCGTCGTCAACGTCCTCGGCTCCGGCGAGCGCGAGCTCTCGGTCAAGCTCGCCGGGAAGGGCGGCCGGGCGAAGCTCGAGGGGATCGACCTCGACTCCACCCGCTCCGGCCTTCCGTGCCTGGCAAGCGGCCCGGCGGTGATCGCGTGCAGGCTGGAGTCGATCACCGAGGCGGGCGATCACGAGATCGTCCTCGGGCGGGTCACCGAGGTGACGATCCGGGAGCGGACCGCGCCGCTGCTCTACTTCGACGGTGGCTACCACCACCTGCCGACCGCCGGACGGGTCGGACCTCCGAGCGAGGAGCTGCAGGTATCGGCGCCGGCTTTCCCGCTGGGCCCGGAGCGGACGATCGCGATCGTCGGGGGCGGAGCGAGCGGCGCGCTGACCGCGATCCACGCGCTCAGGAACTGCCGCAATCCGGCTCGGATCGTGATCGTCGAGGCGCGGGACAGGGTCGGCAGGGGCCCCGCCTACGACACCACACGCGCCGTGCACCGGCTCAACGTGCCCGCCAGCCAGATGGGCGCCTACCCCGACGATCCCGGGCACTTCATCAGCTGGGTCAGGCGTCGCGACCCCACGGCCGAGCCCAGCGATTTCCTGCCGCGATCCCTGTTCGGCGACTACCTCGAGTACGAGCTCGAGAGAGCAGAGCAGGAGGCGGCCGACGGGGTGGAGCTCGAGCAGGTCCAGGACACCGTGGTGGCGGTCCGTCTCGACCGCGAGGGCGGAGCCCCGTGCGCGGAGCTGGGACTGCTGGGAGGTGGCTCGCTGCGAGCGTCGCGGGTGGTGCTCGCGCTGGGCAACCTCCCGCCGAGCGCGCCGGCGGGCATCGATCCCGCCGCGCTCGGCGACGCCTACATCTCCGATCCATGGGATCAGGAGGCGGTGGGCCGTCTCGCCGGCGCGGAGAGCGCCCTGCTCGTCGGCACGGGCTTGACCATGGTCGATGTGGCGTTGACGCTCGGCAGCAGCGGCGGTCCGGCGCTGCACGCGATCTCCAGGCACGGCATGCTGCCTCGCGTGCACCGAGGGGTCGGCGGCGGGGCCCCGCCGGAGCCGTTCGAGCTGCCGTCCGGCCCGATCTCGCTGAACGAGCTGGTGCCCACGGTGATCGCGCGATGTACGACCGCGACGCAGCAGGGGGCGGATTGGCGCGATGTCGTCGACTCCCTGCGGCCCCACGTGCCGGAGATCTGGCGGGGGTTGTCGGACTCGGATCGGGCTTGGTTTCTGAGTCGGCTCGGGCGGGTCTGGGAGATCCACCGCCATCGGCTCGCCCCGGAGGTCGCGGCAGCCCTCGACCGGTTGCGGTTGATGGGGAGGCTGAGGGTCCGCGCCGGCACCGTGCTCGATACGACCGCCGGGCGGAGTGGGGTCGATGTCCGGATCGGGCACGAGGGGGGTAGGGAGGCGGAGGTGATCAAGGTCGATGCGATCGTCAACTGCACCGGTCCGAGTGTCGCGCTCGCCGACGCCGGCGATCCGCTGCTCGACTCGCTGATCTCCGCGGGCGAGGTGCGGCCGGGCCCTCAGGGGATCGGTCTCGACGTGAACGAGCGCGGGCGGCTCTACGACGCCCAGGGCAGACCGTCGCCGTTGCTGTTCACGCTGGGCCCGAACCGGCGCGGGGTGGACTGGGAGTCGACGGCGATCCCCGAGATCCGGATGCAGGCCTGCGAGCTCGGCAGGTCCTTGGCGGAGTCACTCGATCCGTCCCTGCGAGCGCCGGAGCTCAGCGTGGACTGACGTCAGTGGGAGAGCCAGTCCTCCGGGTCGGTCGTCAGCTCGACGATCGATTCCGGAAGGTGGTCCTCGGCGAGGTCGGCGAGGGTCACGCCCTCGAGAACCGTGCGGATGTTCGTCCTCAGCGCAACCCAGACGTACTGCAGGGCCGCCGAGCGCCCCTCGTAGTTGAGGCTCTCCGGTGGGCTTCCCTGGATGCTCGCCAACGGGCCGTCGACGGCACGGACGATGTCGGCGATCGTGATCTCGCTCGCCGGCCGCGCCAGCTTGTGACCACCGTCGGCGCCGCGTTGACTCTGGATCAGGCGGGCATGCCGGAGCTCGGTGAGGATCGCCTCCAGGAACTTGGCCGGGACGTCCTGTCTCTCCGCGATCTGATCGCGCTTGATCGGATCCGGATGCGAAGCCGCGATCTCGACGGCGGCGCGGACCGCGTAATCGACTTTTGCGGAAACGCGCACGTGACGAACCCCTGGGAAAACGATCTCTCGGAGATCTGAATCTAATCAGGCCCGGGGCGGGATCCGATCCTCCGTGAACCGTGGAGCGATCTGCCCGGTGAGCGGGCGGATCCCTCCACGGTCCGATCCCGCCCGCCGGGCCCGGTCTCGCGGCAGGCTGCTTGGAGGCTCAGGCCGACGAACGTGCTCAGGACGGGTGCATTCGACGGGCCGAGCGTCCTCGGCCCTGGTCGAACATCCGTCGCTGGCTCAACCTCGGTAGCGGGCGATCTGGGCGACCATCTGGTCCTGGATCCAGCGGGCCGAGTCGTAGCTGCCGACGCCGTTCATCAGGATCGAGAAGGCGACCATGCGGCCACCGTTCTTGCAGTAGCCGGAGACGTTGGAGACGCCGTTGATCGTGCCGGTCTTGCCGCGGCAGCTCCCGTGAGCGGCGGTGCCCCGCATCCGCTCGGTCAGGGTGCCGTCCTCGCCCGCGATCGAAAGCGACTTGTAGAAGGGGTTCTTGGCGCCCTTGACCCGCCGCATCGCCGCCAGCAGGCGGACCACGTCGCGCGGGCTCGCCTTGTTGTTGTCGGTCAGGCCGGATCCGTCCTTGGGGTCGACCTTCGATCCGAGGCTGCGGGCGTAGCGCTCGACCGCCTTCGCGCCCTTCTTGGTAGTCCCCTTCCCCGCGCCCTCGGCGCCGATCCGCTTCAGCAGGACCTCGGCGTAGAAGTTGTTCGAGTACTTGTTGGTCGTCTTGATCAGCTCCGCGATCGGCGGGGACCCGTAGTCGCCGACGATCCGGTTGCGGCCGAGCTTCTTCGGCGCCTTGCCGACCTTCACCTTGCCGCCGATCTTGACGCCGGCGTCGCGGAGCTCGTCGCGCAGCTCCCGCGCGGCCTCGGCGGCCGGGTCCTCCGAGTAGGTCGAGCCGCCGTAGGTGAGCGCGCTCAGCGGCGCGATGTACTCGCTGGCCCCCCAGCCCGAGTCGGGCACGCCGCGGAGGCGGTCGAAGAGCGTGTCGTCGCCGATGACCGTCCCCTGCACCCGCCGGATCCCGGAATCGCGGATGTCCTCCACCAGCTTCGAGATCCCGAACGCGCCGAGGGACGGATCGCCCGCCCCGATCAGGTACAGGCTGCCCTTCAGCCTCCCGTTCCCCGTCAGCTTGCCCTGCGCCTTCACCTTCGTCGTCAGCATGGTCCCCGCGCCGAGCTTGCCGAGCGCCGTCGCCGTCGTGAACAGCTTCGTGTTGGAGGCGAGCTTGCGCCGCTTGCCGCCCTTGCGAGCGAACAGGACCGGCTTCTTGCCCGCCTCCAGGTCGTAGACGAAGGCGCCGCTCGCCCCGGGGGCGCTCCTGATCAGGCCCCGCAGCTTGCGGGCGAGCTTGCCGCGGCTGATCGGGCTCTTGGCCGCGTACGTGGTCGCGGCATCGCCCTTCACGGCGCCGGGGAAGATCAGATCCGGGCCGGGACGAAGTTGCACCTCGCGTACCCGCTCACCCTGGGCCCCCGTCGCGGTCGTGGCTCCGACCAGCGCGCAGAGCAGAGCGGCCGCCAGAACGATGAGCCGCCGTCGCTGCATCGGCACGAGTCTAGGGATGGGCGCAGGTAGGCTGTTGAGGTTCGACGCCGCGGCGGGACGGGAGACCCGCGCAGTGGCTTCCATAGCGAGATCCGGGAAAGAAGCGATCGTCGCCTCCAGCGCGAAAACCGAAGCCGGGAACGAGCAGACCCTCGTCGACCTGCTCGTCGACATCGACCTGGAGGAGGGCGCCGGCGGCCTCTACGACCGCGTCTGCGAGCTGATCTGCGACCGCAGCCCCTTTCGCCGCGCCGCCTTCGTCGCCTGGAGCAGCGGGCATCAGACGGTGCTTCCCGCCGGCAGCTTCGGAGTCGACAAGGATCTGCTCAACCGGATCGAGGGGACGCTGGAGGAGACCCCGATCGCCCAGCGCGCCTACGAGCAGGGCGCGATCGCGATCCATTCCGGCTCGCTCTTCGGCCAGATCCCGCGGCGCTACGCCGAGATCGCGCCGGAGGTCACGTTCGCCTGCATCCCGGTCCAGGCCGGGGGGGAGTGGATCGGCGTGATCTTCGCCGACTCCCCCGACCTGGACATGAAGTTGACCGCGGAGGAGTCGCAGGCGATCGAGACCCTCGCCCGGATCAGCGCCCTGGCCTTCCTCGTCGAGCGCGGGGCCAGCCAGCGGGAGCGAGCGCGTCGCCTGTCGGAGCGGATCGCGCTGACGCGCGACGTCCACGAGCGGGTGATCCAGCGCCTGTTCGCGACCTCGCTCGCGCTCGGCGTCGAGGGCGGGCTCGACGCGACCGAGCGCGACCGTTGCGAGCGCGAGGTCCGGCTCGCGATCGCCGACCTGCGTTCGGCCCTCGCGCGTCGCGAGGGCCGCCCCCGGCAGTCCCCGGAGACCCTGCGCGGCCTGCTCGATCGGCTTCAGCGCAGCGACGACGTCCTCGACGTCCAGTGGGAGCTCTCGGTCCGGCTGAGCCCGCAGCTCGAGGACACCGCCAGGGCGGTCGTCGCCGAGGCGGTCGCCAACGCCCGCAAGCACGCGAACCCAAGCCGGATCGCGGTGCGGATCGGGACCGAGGGCGACGCCTTCTACGCCGAGATCGGCAACGACGGCGGCGTGCCGAGCGGGGGAGGGGGCACCGGGATCGGGCTGCGGCTGCTCTGCTTCGAGGCGCTCGAGTGCAACGGCGTCGTCGAGTTCGGACCCGCCGGCGACGACGGCTGGCACGTGCGCTTCGTCGCCCCCCTGCACGGGGAGCCGCTGCGGTGAAGGGGCAGGTCGCCGCCGAGAGCAGCGAGGGGGTTCGCGTGCTCGTGGTCGACGATCACGACGTCGTCCACTGGGGGTTCCGCGTGCTGCTCGATCGCCAGCCCTGGGTGGAGCGCTGCGACGCCGTATCCGACGCGCCGTCGGCGCTGGAGGCGGTGCGGAAGATGCGGCCCGACGTCGCGCTCATCGACCTCTTCCTCGGGACCTCCTCGGGGGCCGAGCTCTGCGGCGAGATCAAGCAGATATCGCCCTCGACCGACGTCCTGCTGATCTCGGGCGCCGGCAGCATCTCCTCGGTCGTGGCGAAGGCGGCGGGCGCGTCCGGCTTCGTCTCCAAGGACCTCTCGGCCAAGGACGTGATCAACGCGGTGCGCATGGTCTCCCTGGGCGTCGAGGTCTTCGGCAGCGAGTCCCACTTGGAGCGGATCGGGCTCTCGCCTCGTGAGGAGGAGGTCCTGGCGCTGATCGCCGACGGCTCGACCAACGGCGAGATCGCGGCGACCCTGTTCCTCTCCCCCCACACGATCAAGGACCACACCAGCTCGATCTACCGCAAGCTGGGCGCACGGAACCGCGCCGAGGCGGTGAAAAGAGCCCAGCGGTTGGGGATGCTGGGTTAGGGGGCGTCGAACCCGCCTCCCCACCCAACCCAAGCCAGCAGCGCCCTGCTTCCAGCGTCGCTGGCCAACCGACCGGACCCGGACGCGAAGCGGAGGATCCGGTCGGCAGTCATCTCCCCCGCCCCGAAGGGGGTCGCCACCCCCCGACGACCGGGGGGTTCAGGCGCTTCCCGCGCTAACCGGCCGCTTAGCGCGGGTTCAATCCAGTCGATGGCCTCCGGTGATTCAGTCCTCCTCTTCCCCGGCCAGGGCAGCCCGCTCGACGACGGGGCGGCGACCGTCGCCGAGTTCGCCCCCGAGCTTGGCACCCTGGCGGCGGAGCTGACCGGGCGCGAGATCTTCTCATCCGCCTCCGAGTCGACCGCCTACGCACAGCCCGCGATCTACTGCCTGGGCGTGGCGCGTTGGATCGCCGCGGGCCGTCCCGCCTTCGACCGCCTCGCCGGCCATTCCCTCGGCGACGTCACCGCCCTCGCCGTCGCCGGCGCCTGGAGCATCAGCGACGGTCTCCGCGTCGTCTGCGCGCGGGGCCGCGCGATGGCCGACGCCGCCGACGCCGACGGCGGGATGCTCGCGATGCGCGTCGATCCCGAGCAGGCGGCGGAGATCGCCCGCCGGGCGGGAGTCGTCGTCGCCAACGACAACGGCCCCTCCCAGCAGGTCCTCTCGGGCAACCGCAGCCTCCTGGAGAAGGCCGGCCGGATCGCCTCCGAGTCGAAGATCCGCTCAACCCCCCTTGCCGTCGCCGGCGCCTTCCACTCCCCGGACATGGACGCCGCGATCGGGGACTTCATGGCCGCGATGGAGAGGATGCCTCCGGCCCGGCCCGAGCTCACGGTCTACTCGAGTCGCTCCGCCGCCCCCTTCGGCGAGGACATCGCCGCCGAGCTGGCCGCCTCGCTCTCCGCGCCCGTCCATTGGCGCGAGCTCGTCCTCGGCCTCGAGCGCTCAGGGGTCGAACGCTTCGTCGAGGTCGGCCCCGGTCGGATGCTCGGCAACATGATCCGGCGGATCGCCCCCGAGGTGGAGACCCAGACGCTCACAGTGCCCGAGCCCGCGGGGGCGGTGGCCGATGCCTGAGCTCGCCGCAGCACCGGCGGCGACCCCGAGCTCGGCCGAGCGGGCGCGGCGCCCGGCCGGGATCCTCGGCCTCGGCACCGCCCTTCCCGAGCACTCCCGCCCCAACAGCGAGATCGAGGATCGACTCGGTGTCCGCCCGGGCTGGATCGAGTCGCGCACGGGGATTCGCGAGCGCCGTGTCGCCGGCCCCGACGACACCGTGATCGGCCTCGCCGCTCGCGCCGCCGACAGCGCGCTGGCAGTCGCCGGGATCGACGCCGGTGAGCTCGGCCTCGTCCTCGTCGCGACGATGACCCCCGATCGCAAGATGCCCAACGCCGCCGCGCCCGTCGCCGGCGAGCTCGGCGCCTCCGCCGTGGCCGCGATGGACGTGAACGCCGCCTGCACCGGCTTCGTCAGCGCCCTCACCCTCGCCGCGGGGATGATCGAAGCGCGCCGGGTCGAGTACGCGCTGGTCATCGGCAGCGAGATCGTCACCCCGTTCCTCGACGGCGACGACCGGCGTACGGCCGGGCTCTTCGGCGACGGCGCCGGCGCCGCCATCCTCGGTCCGAGCGGCCGCAGCGGGATCGGGCCCGCCTGGTTCGGCATCCAGCCCGACCCCGCCGGCGATCTCGTCGGCCTCGACCAGGGCGAGACGGCGAGGATCCGGATGAACGGCCACGACACCTTCAAGATCGCCGTCGACCAGCTCGGCGAGGCTACTCAGCGCGCCGCCGGGCTCGCCGGGATCGGGATCGGCGACATCGATCTCTTCGTCTACCACCAGGCCAACAGCCGGATCCTGCGCGCGGTCGGCGAGCGGCTCGACCTCGACCCCGCCCGCGTGGCCGACTACCTGGCGCTGCTCGGCAACACCTCCTCGGCGACCGTGCCGCTCGCCCTCGCGGAGGCCGAGCGCGAGGGCCGGCTCAGCCCGGGCGCGCGCGTCCTCGTCGCCGGCTTCGGCGCGGGGATGACATGGGGATCGGCGACGCTCGAATGGGAGGCCGGCGATGAGTGAGCAGGCTCGGTGCGCGCTCGTCACCGGCGCGGCCCGCGGAATCGGCGCGGCCAGCGCCCGCGCCCTGGCGGCGGACGGCTGGAACGTCGCGATCAACTGCCGCTCCGACGTCGGCTCGGCCGAGGCCCTGCGCCGGGAGATCGAGGCCGACGGCGGTCGCGCCCTGGTGATCGAGGCCGACCTCTCCGATCCCGCCGCCGTCGACGAGGTCTTCTCCGGGATCGAGGCCGAGCACGGGCCGGTTCTCGGGCTCGTCAACAACGCCGGGGTCAGGGCCGACAACCTCTCCCCGCAGATCGGCGACGAGGACTGGGACCTGGTGATCGAGACGAACCTCTCGATGGCCTTCCGCTGCACCCGCCGCGCGCTCAAGCCGATGCTTCGCAGCCGCTTCGGCCGGGTGATCAACATCGCCTCGATCGTTGGCATCCGCGCGAACCCGGGCCAGGCGAACTACGCGGCTTCGAAGGCCGGGCTGATCGGCATGACGAAGACGATCGCGGTCGAGGTCGCCCGCCGCGGGGTGACCGTCAACGCGGTCGCCCCCGGGCTGGTCGAGACGAAGCTGACCGAGGGGATCGGCGAGGAGATGGCCAAGGCGATCCCCGCCCGCCGGCCGGGCGAGCCCGAGGAGGTCGCCGCCTGCGTGCGCTTCCTCGCCTCCGACGCCGCCTCCTACGTGACCGGGACGACGCTGACGGTCGACGGAGGCCTGAGCGCATGACGCATTCCACGACGACAACCGACCCAAGGAGCAAGTAGGAAATGAGCCAGCCAGCAACAGCCGAGAGCGTCGAGACGGTGATCACCGACGGACTCGTCGAGATCGGCGCCGAGCGCGACGAGATCTCCCGCGAAGCGAGCTTCGAGGACCTCGACGTCGACTCACTCGACCTGGTCGAGATGGCGCAGATCATCGAGGACGAGTTCGGGGTCAGCCTGCAGGGCGACGACGTCAAGGACATCAAGGTCGTCGGCGAGCTCATCGATCTCGTGGTTGCGCGAGCCTGATGGGCCGGTCGGTCGCGATCACCGGATGCGGGGCGATAACCCCGCTCGGCGTTGGCGCCGATGAGCTGATCGGCCGCTGGACCGCGGGCGAATCCGGCGTAGTCACCGGCGATCAGGGCGGCGAAGCCCCATGCGCCGCCTTCGAGCCGGACGCGTTCATGTCCCGCAAGCAGGTGCGGAGGACCGACCGGTTCACGCAGCTGGCGATCGCCGCCGCCGCGCTGGCGATCGAGGACGCGGGATGGGCTGACGGGCTGCCGATCGACACCGAGCGGATCGGCTGCGTCGTCGGCACCGGGATCGGTGGCCTTGGATCCTTGGAGGCCCAGACCGAGGTGCTCCGCGATCAGGGGCCGAAGATGGTCTCGCCGCTTTCGGTGCCCCTGATGATGGGGAACGCCGCCGCGGCCGCGATCGCGATGAACAACGATCTGCACGGCCCCAGCTACGGCGTCGTGTCCGCCTGCGCCGCGGGCGCGCACGCGATCGGCGACGCGATGCGGATGATCCGCGCGGGCGAGGCGGACATCGTCGTGACCGGCGGCGCCGAGGCCACTCTCACCCCGATCGCCCGCGCGTCGTTCTCGGCGATGGGCGCGACCTCCGCGCTCGGCATCTCCCGCCCCTTCGACGCCGAGCGCGACGGCTTCGTCATGGGGGAGGGGGCGGGGATCCTGATTCTCGAGAGCGAGGAGAGCGCCGCCGCGCGCGGCGCCCGGGTGTTCGGCTCGGTGCTGGGCGCCTCGGCCACCTCCGACGCGTTCCACATCACCGCTCCCGATCCCGACGGGAGCCAGGCCACGCGCGCGATTGCGCTGGCGCTGGCGGACGCCGGGCTGTCGCCTGAGGACGTCGACTACGTCAACGCCCACGGAACGTCGACCCCGCTCAATGACGCGAGTGAGACCGCGGCGATCAAGGGAGCGTTCGGGGAGCGGGCCTACGGGGTTCCGATCTCCTCGACGAAGTCGGCGATCGGGCACCTGCTCGGCGCCGCCGGCGCGGTCGAGGCGATCGCGACCGTACGCGCCCTGGCGGAGGCGACGGCTCCGCCGACGCTCAACCTCGACATCCCCGGGGAGGGGCTTGATCTGGACTACGTTCCCAAGTCCTCGAAGCCGCTGGCTGAGAGCAGGAGGGCCGACGGCAAGCGGGTGGCGATCTCCAACTCGTTCGGCTTCGGCGGCCACAACGCGGTGCTCTGTCTGGCGGCATGAAGGCGCTCGCGGCACAGACGACGGTCGACGAGCGGCCCCCGAACCCGGCGATCGATCGGCTCGAGCGCCTCTGCGACCCCGACAGCCTGCGCGTGCTTCGCTCCTCGATCAGCTCGCGCGCCGGGATCGAGGCGAGCAGCGGCGACGGCGTCGCAGCGGCGATCGGCACCGTCGGCGGCCGCTCGGTCGCCTGCTACTCGCAGGATCCGACCTTCATGGGCGGCTCGCTCGGCAGTGCCCATGCCGAGACGATCTGCGAGGTCCTGCGCCTCGCGGGCCGGGCGGGGATGCCGGTCGTCGGCTTCGTCGAGTCCGGCGGCGCGCGCCTGCAGGAGGGCCACGACGCCCTCGCGGGCTACGGGCGCATCTTCCGCGCCAGCGTCGAGCTCTCCCGTCTGGTCCCGCAGATCTCGCTGGTCACAGGCGTATCGGCGGGCGGCGGCGCCTACTCGCCGGCCCTCACCGACCTGATCCTGATGAGCGAGCAGGCGCGGATGTTCCTCACCGGCCCACGCGTCGTCGGCGAGGCGCTGGGCGAGTGGGTGTCGATGGAGGAGCTGGGTGGACCGGGAGTCCACTCGCGCAACGGCGTCTGCGATCTCGTCGCTCCCGACGAGGACGGCGTGATCGACTCCGCCCGCCGGATCCTGGCGATGCTTCCCGATCGCGTCGGCTCGGCGCCACCGATCGCGACCGCTCGTCGGCCCCTTCCCGGCGACCCGGGCGACGTGGTTCCCCTGAAGGCACGCGAGATCTACGACGTCGGCGACGTGATCGAGCGCATCGTCGACGAGGACTCGACGATCGAGATCGGTCGTCGCTGGGGCGGGAGCATGAGCTGCCGCTTCGCCCGACTCGAGGGGCGGCCGGTCGGCATCGTCGCCAACCAGCCGAGGCGCCTCGGGGGCGTGATCGACTCCGACGCCGCCGCCAAGGCGGCGGGCTTCATCGAGCTCTGCGACCGCTTCGGGCTGCCGCTGATCGTCCTCGTCGACACCCCCGGGTTCATGCCGGGGACGACGCAGGAGCGGGCCGGCGTGATCCGCCACGGCGCGTCGCTGCTGCGAGCCTTCGCCGCCGCCCGGGTGCCGAAGCTGACGGTGATCCTCCGCAAGGCCTACGGCGGCGCCGTGATCACGATGAACTCCAAGGGCCTCGGCGCCGATCTCGTCTGCGCCTGGCCGAGCGCCGAGATCGGGATCATGGCCGCCCGCCAGGCCGTCGGTGTGATGCACCGCCGCCGGCTGCACGCCGCCGCCGAAGCCGATGACGGTGCCGGCGAGGATGCCGAGCAGCTCCGCGACGCGCTCGCCGAGGCGTACGCGGGCGAGCATCTGAGCGCCGACGCCGCGGCCGCCAACGGCTTCGTCGACGCGGTCATCGACCCCGCCGACACGCGCGCCTGGCTGGCCCAGACGCTCGGCTCCTTCCCGGGCCATCACGATGCGCTCGGGTCGGGTGGCGCGGGTGCGATCCCGTTCGGAGGGGCCGGAGGGCCCGTCGGTGTCTGAGGGAGGGTTCCTCGCCCTCGGCGACAGCTTCACCGCCGGCACCGGCTGTGAGCCGGGTGAGTCCTGGGCCGATCTGCTCGCCCAGCGGCTTGGCTACGGCACTGACGATCGGCCTTACGAGAACCTCGCCTCCGACGGCGCGACCAGCGCGGACGTGCTCGACCAACTGGGGGCGAGCCGCCTCCAGCGTCCGGTCCTGGTCAGCGTCATCTGCGGAGCCAACGACGTGCTTCTCAGCACGCGCCCGGACATCGACGGCTTCCGGGAGCAGCTCGAGGGCATCTACGGCGCCCTGGCCGAGCGAGCCCCGGGGGCGCGGCTGATCACCTCGACCTACCCGGGCAGTTGGGGGTTCGTCGGGCTCAGGCCGCGGACCCAGGCTCGGGTGCACGCCGGGGTCGAGCAGGTCAACCGGGCGATCCGAGAGCTGGCCGTGCGCAACGGAGCGCTGCTGATCGACATCGCCGATCACCCCGGCCTCGACGACGCGGCCAACTTCGCCCGTGACGGGCTGCACCCCTCGGCGGACGCCCATCGCGGCGTGGCCGAGGCGTTTCATGGACTGCTCGCAGAAGCGGAGCGGGCACCGACACCGGGTCGGACGGCCCGGAGGGAGAAGGGACGATGGACCAGGATCCGAAGGTCTCCGGCGTGAGCCCCGGCCCAGAGCCGGGCATGTCGATCAGCAGCGCCGGTCGCACGATCACCGAGGCCGACCTCGTCGGCTTCTCGTCGCTGACCGGCGACTGGCACCCCCAGCACGCCGACAGCCGCTGGGCGGCGCAGAGCGCCTTCGGCGAGCGCATCGCCCACGGGATGCTCGTGCTCTCCTACTCGGTCGGGCTGGTCGGCTTCGACCCCGAGCGCGTCGTCGCCCTGCGCGGCCTCGACTCGGTGCGCTTCAAGCGGCCGGTGCGGATCGGGGACACGATCTCCGTCGAAGCCGTGGTCAGGAACGTGAAGCCGATCGACGAGGAGATGTCGCTGGTCGAGTTCGCCTGGACGGTGAGCACGGCGGAATCGGGCACCGCGATCAAGGCGAAGGTCCAGGTGCTCTGGAGGGGCGAGGGTGTCGAAGCCGATCGCAGCGAGCCCGTGGCGGGGGCAGGGGAGGCGGAGACCGCTTCGGCGGGCTCCGCGCCGGCGAATGGGGGCGGCAGTGGCGGCGCCCGAGGCAGTGGCCCGGAGGCGATCGCCGCAGCCGGCCCTGAGACGCTCTACCCACACGGGCTGCTGCTGTGATCCTCGAGGGCAAGCGCCTCCTCGTCACCGGGGTGGTCAACCGTCATTCGATCGCCTTCTCGATCGCCGAACGCGCCCAGCAGCAGGGGGCGGAGGTCATGCTCAGCAGCTTCGGCCGCGTCCGCCGGATGACCGAGCGCTCGGCGTCGCGTCTCGATCCCGTGCCCGAGGTGATCGACCTCGACGTCAACGACGAGGCCGATCTCGCCGCCCTCGACGCCCGGGTCTCCGCGCACTGGGAGCACCTGGACGGGATCGTGCACGCGATCGCGCATGCCTCCCCGGAAGCGCTGGGCGGGAACTTCCTCGGTGCGCCGAGGCAGGCGGCGCTCGGCGCCTTCGAGACCAGCGCCTACTCGCTGAAGGCGATCGTCGAGCAGCTCGCGCCGCGGCTGCGCGGCGGCGGCTCGATCGTCGGACTCGACTTCGACGCCTCGCGCGCCTGGCCGGCCTATGACTGGATGGGAGTCGCCAAGGCAGGGCTGGAATCGGTCAGCCGCTACCTCGCCCGCGATCTCGGATCGTGGGAGATCCGCTCCAACCTGATCTCGGCCGGCCCGATCAGGACGGCGGCCGCCTCGGGTATCGAAGGATTCGAGATGTTGACCGCTCACTGGGAGAAGGCGGCGCCGCTGGGCTGGGACACGACCGACCCCACCCCGGTCGCCGACGCCGCGATCTTCCTGCTCTCCGACCTCTCCCGCGCGATCAGCGGGCAGATCCTGCACGTCGACGGAGGGGCTTCGGCGCTGGCGGGTTGATCTCCGGCCGCAGTGCCATAATCGGCACTGCCGATGAGCGAGGTCGTCCAGCTCGATCCGGCGAACCGCGCGAAGCGCAAGCGTGCGCGCGGTCGACGCCCGACCAAAACCGCGCTCGTCCTCGGGGGTGGTGGGTTCACCGGCGCCGTCTATGAGATCGGCGCCCTGCGCGCCTTCGACCTGCTCGCCGTCAACAGCACCGTCAACGACTTCGACATCTACGTCGGGACCAGCGCCGGCTCGTTCGTCGGTGCCGCCGTCGCCAACGGGGTGACGCCGGAGGAGATGATGCGGGTGCTCAACAAGCACGTGCCCTCGCCGCTGCGGGACATGGATCTCGGCATGCTCCTGCGTCCCAACTACAAGGGCTTCCTCTCGGCGGGCGTCAAGTTCCCGTTCCGCATGGTCGGGGTCACCCGCGACCTCGCCCGGACGCTGGTCGAGACATCGATCATGGACGTCGCGTCCGGTCTGGCGGCTGGCCTGCCGAAGGGCCTCTACACCGGCGAGGGGATCGAGGAGTACATCGCCGAAGTGCTCGCCGATCCCGATCGCACCGACGACTTCCGACTGCTCAACCGCGAGCTGTATCTGACCGCGACCGAGATCGACACGACCGAGCGGATCGTTCTCGGCGACGGCGAGTGGAACGACGTGCCGATCTCCCGCGCCGTCGCCGCGTCCACCGCGCTGCCGCTCGTCTACGAACCGGTCGAGATCAAGGGCCGGGAGATGATGGACGGGGGGATCCGCTCGACCACCAACATCGACATCGCGGTCGAGAAGGGGGCGAAGCTGATCATCGTCGTCAACCCGATCGTCCCCTTCGTCAACGACTTCTCCAAGCGCGTGCCGACGATCTTCGGCAGCCGCGTGCGCCGCGTCTCCGACATGGGCTTCGTCGCCCTCGCCAACCAGGCGATCCGGATGATCGCCCACGATCGCCTGCACCGCGCGGTCGAGGAGTGGGGCGAGAAGTACCCCGGCGTCGACATCGTCCTGATCGAGCCTGAGCACGGCGACGAGCTCATGTTCGCGACCTCGATCATGGACTACAAGGCGCGCCTGCGGATCGCCAAGCACGGGTTCGAGTCGGTGACCCTGAAACTCGCCCGCGACTACGAGCGCTACCGCGCGATCGCCGAGCGCCACGGCATCGAGATCTCCGCCCGCCGCATCCAGCACGTCCTCGACCAGGTCGAGCGCGAGCGCGAGGAGACCCCCGCCTGGCGGAGAGTCTTTGAGCAGACGACCGCAGCCTTGCTGCGTTGATTAGATGCTGCAATGCAGCTATGCTGCAAGCATGCATGCCCGAACGACATTCGTGACGATTCAGCAGCGAGGGGTTCTTTCGTTGCCCGCCGATGTGCGTAAGAGGAGCCATCTCGATGAGCCGGGCGCACAGGTGCAGGTCGTCGAGCGGGAGGACGGTGTCATCGAGCTTCACCCGCATGTCCCGGTGCCCGTCGATCAGCGGTGGTTCTGGAGCGACGAGTGGCAGCGCATGGAGCGTGAGGCCGAGGACGACATCGCCGCGGGCCGGGTGGAGCGGTTCGCCGATGTCGATGACCTGCTCGCCGACCTGGATCGAGACGGGTGAGGTACGAGCGGACCGAGAGCTTCAAGCGCGACTACCGCCGGCTCTCGAACGATCACAGGGAGGAGTTCAAGCGAGCGATCAGGGAGGGCTTCAACCCCTCCCTCGATCAGCACGTAGCGAACCCGGGCGATCCCTGGCCGGTCGCCTTGCGTATCAAGCGGGTCCAGGGGACGGCGGGAATATGGGAGATGACCTGGAGCTTCACCGATCCCGATGGCCGTGCGACCTGGGAGTGGATCACCATCGACGGCCAGCCGACTATCCGTTGGCGCCGGGTCGGCGATCACTCAGTATTCCGCCGCCCGTAGCGCGGCGCACCTCCTGCGTCCGCCGCTGAGGACGCTCCTGCACTCGCGCTGGGCTCTCAGTTGGCGTACAGGGCGTCGACCTGCGTTTCGTACTTCTCGGCGACGATGTTGCGCTTCACCTTCAGGGTCGGGGTCAGCTCTCCGGTCTCCTGGGAGAGGTCGTTGGGGAGGATGTCGATCTTCTTCACCTGCTCGACGCGGGCGAACTTCTCGTTGATCTTCTCGACGTGCTCCATGATCGAGGCCTTCACGTCCGCGTTGGCGGCGACGGCTTCGACGTCGGCGCCCGGCGCGTTGTCCTTCGCCCACTCGGCTGCCGCTTCGGGATCGAGCGTGACCAGCGCGACCAGGTAGGGGCGGCGATCCCCGATCACCACGCACTGGCTGACCAGCGGGTGCTGCTTGATCTCGGCCTCGAGGTTCGCGGGCGTGATGTTCTTGCCGCCCGCGGTGATGATGATGTCCTTCTTGCGGCCGGTGATCTTGAGGAAGCCCTCGGCGTCGATCTCGCCGATGTCGCCGGTGTGCAGCCACCCGTCGACGATCGTC
>CAZXKG010000005.1:50588-56572 GCA_964641695.1 uncultured Conexibacter sp. | reverse complement strand
TCTCCCCAGGAGGACCGTCGGGCTTCGCCCGATGGTCCGGCGCAGTCGAGCAGCCCAGAGGGCTGCGAGTCGCGCGCTTATCTAGAAGACGACCGCCTGGCGGACGGCCGCGCCCTCGCGAAGGCGGTCGAAGCCCTCGTTGATCTCCTCCAGGGTCAGGCGATGGGTCAGAAGCGCCTCGACGTCGAGGCGTCCCTCGCGGTGCATCTCGACGAACCTGGGAACGTCCCGTGCGGGAACGCTCGAACCCAGGTAGGAGCCCTGCAGGACCCGCTCCTCGGCGACGAGGCTGACTGCGGGGATGCTGAGCTGCTGAGAGGGATCGGGGAGGCCGACGGTCGTCGTGGTTCCGCCGCGTCTGGTCGCCGCGTAGGCCTCGGCCAGCACCGCCGCGCTGCCAACGGTCTCGATCGCGTGGTCGGCTCCGCCGTCGGTGATCTCGCGGACCCGCTGGACCGCATCGGGCCCGGCCTCGACGGCGTCGCTCGCCCCGAGCCGGCGGGCGAGGTCGAGCTTCTCGGCGACGGGATCGAGGGCGACGATCCGCCCGGCCCCGGCGACCACCGCCCCCAGCAGCGCCGAGAGGCCGACGCCGCCAAGGCCGAAGACCGCGACGCTCTGCCCGGGCTCGATCCGCGCCGCGTTCACGGCAGCGCCGACGCCGGTCAGGATCGCGCATCCGAACAAGGCGGCCAGCTCGAAGGGGAGCTCCGGATCGACCTTGATCGCCGAGCGCTCCGAGACGACGATGTGGTCGGAGAAGGCGGATACACCGAGGTGATGGTTGACCTCGCTTCCGGCGTTCGGTCCGTCCGTGAACCGCAGCCGCCGCTCGCCGCCGAGCAGCGTTCCGGCCGCGTTCGCGGCGGCTCCCGGCTCGCAGAGCGCGGCCCGTCCGGCGCGGCACGGTCCGCACTCGCCGCAGGCGGGCACGAACGCGAGCACGACGTGGTCGCCCACCGCGAGATCCTCGACGCCGGGGCCGGCCTCGACGACCTCGCCGGCCGCTTCGTGGCCGAGAGCCATCGGCATCGCCCGCGGCCGCGAGCCGTTGATCACCGAGAGGTCGGAGTGACAGAGCCCCGCTGCTCGGACCGCGACGAGGATCTCGCCCGCTCCCGGGGGCTCGAGCTCGAGCTCGGCGATCTCCAACGGCCTGCTCACGGAGTAGGGGGGCATGGCGCCCATCTCGCGCAGAACGGCGCTCCGGATCCTCACGCGGACACCTCCGCGCCGTCCCCCGCGCCGTTGGGAATGAGACGTTCGAGGCATTCACGCAGGCGGGATGGGATCTCGACCGGCCGTCGGGTCACGGCGTCGACGAAGACGTGCACGAACCAGCCCTCGGCCGACGGCTCATCGGCGCCCGGGGAGAAGAGGCCGATCTCGTAGCGCACGCTGGAGCTCCCGAGCTTGCCCACCCTCAGTCCCGCTTCGACATCGTCGGGGAAGGCGAACCCGTCCATGTAGCGGCAATGGGACTCGGCGCAGATCCCGATCACCCCGCCGTCGTGGATGTCGAGGCCCCCCTCGGCGATCAGCCAGCGGTTGATCACGGTGTCGAAGAACGCGTAGTACTCGACGTTGTTGACGTGTCCGTAGACGTCGTTGTCGGCCCACCGCGTCTGCAGCGTCTGCCGATGCGGATACGGATCGCTCATCGGCTCATCCTCCGGTGGCGTCCGCGGTGGCGGCCATCGCCAGCAGGCCCGGCAGAAGCAGGGCGATGACCCATTCGGTGAGCTGCTCGGGGGGCGTCCGCGGATGCATCTGCCACCACTCGACCATGCCCTCGTAGACGCCGTTCAGGCCCCTGGTGATCGCGCCCAGCTCGAGCGGATCGGGCTCGTTGCCGGCCTCGTGGGCGACCAGCGCGATCATCGACGCCACGAGTCGGTCCTGGCGATCGCGGATCTCGACCAGCTTCTCGGCGACCGGGACGGATGAGCCATCGAGCGTCCTCACGGTCCCGAAGGCGACGGCCCAGGTCCGGCTGCGCTCCCCGACGAAGCGGAAGAAGGCGAGGCTGCCGGCGCGGAGGAGATCCTCGGGATCGGTGCGCCCGGCGACCGCCTCGCTGACGACCTGGTTCAGCTCCAGGCCGAGATCGTCGATCACCGCGACGAAGAGCCCCTCCTTGGAGCCGAACTGGTCGTAGATGACCGGCTTCGAGACCCCGGCGCGGAGGGCGAGCTCGTCCATCGAGGCCGCCTCGTAGCCGCGCTCGGCGAAGAGCTCGGCCGCCAGCTCGATCAAATGGCGACGTCGCAGCTCGCGCGGGACCCGTCGATGCGAATATCGTCCTACCTGTGATTCGATCTCGGCCAGCCGGGTTCGCCGAGGATCGCGTGGGAGCCCGGATTGAGCTTGTGTGGCGAAAGTCACGTCAACGGGGATCGTACTACGTAACCTACTCGGAGTAGGTTCGAGATTCCGGCGAGTCGAAGCAGATCGAGGGTCCGGAGTTGGTTCGACGACGGGATTCAGGAGGTCAGGTGTCCGAGGTGATGCGGCGAGACGGAGCGAGCGGCTTCGACGGGGGCGGCGGCAGGGTTCTGGACGCGGTCATCGTCGGCGCGGGCTTCGCCGGACTCGGGATGGGGATGGAGATGCTGCGCAGCGGTCGCAAGGACTTCCTGCTGCTCGAGCGCGCCAACAGCGTCGGCGGCACCTGGCGGGACAACACGTACCCGGGCTGCGCCTGCGACGTTCCCTCCCATCTCTACTCGCTCTCGTTCGCGCCCAATCCCGACTGGTCGCGTTCGTTCTCCGGCCAGGCGGAGATCTACGCCTACATGCGTCGGGCCACCGAGCGCAGCGGTCTGCTGCCCCACGTTCGCTTCGGCACCGAGGTGACCGACGCCGGCTGGAGCGAGGAGGGCCGCTGCTGGGAGATCTCGACGGCGAACCCCCAGCTGCCCTCGTTGCGCGCGCGGGCTCTGATCACGGGGATGGGCGGTCTGATCGAGCCGCGCCTGCCGGCGGTGCCCGGGATCGAGGACTTCCCCGGCGAGGTGTTCCACTCGGCCCGCTGGAATCACGACTACGAGCTGACCGGCAAGCGCGTCGCGGTGATCGGCACCGGCGCGTCGGCGATCCAGTTCATCCCGCAGATCCAGCCGCAGGTCGAGCAGCTGCACGTCTTCCAGCGCACGCCGGCGTGGGTCGTCCGCCGCGGCGATCGTGGGATCCCCGGGGTCGAGCGCGCCCTCTACCGGCGGTTCCCCGCCCTGCAGCGGGCGGTTCGCGGGGCGATCTTCCGGCAGCGGGAGGTGCTCGCGCTCGGGCTGGTCAAGTACCCGCAGCTGCTGCGGGCGGTCGAGCTTGCCGCCCGCGCGCATCTGCGCCGGCAGGTGGGCGATCCGGGACTCCGGGCGAAGCTCACGCCGAGCTACCGGATCGGCTGCAAGCGGATCCTGATCTCCAACGACTTCTACCCGGCGATGACCAAGCCCAACGTCGAGCTGCTGACGGAGGGGCTGGTCGAGGTGCGGGGTGCGACTGTGATCGGCAGCGACGGCAGCGAACGCGCGGTCGACGCGATCATCCTCGGGACCGGGTTCCAGGTGACCGACTTCCCGGGGATGGAGGTCATCCGCGGACGTGGAGGGGAGAGGCTCACGGAGGCCTGGGACGGCAGCCCGCAGGCGCACCGCTGCACGACCGTCGCCGGGTTCCCCAACCTGTTCGTCCTCGGCGGCCCGAACATCGGGATCGGCCACACCTCGTTGGTCGAGATGGTCGAGCACCAGTACCCGTACGTGCTCGGCGCCCTGGAGGAGATCGAGTCCCGTGGCGGCGCCGTGCTCGACGTCCGTCCCGAGGTGCAGAGGCGCTTCATCGAGGGGCTCGATCGCAAGATGCAGCGGACCGTCTGGCTGACCGGCGGCTGCAACAGCTGGTACCTCGATCGCAAGGGCCGCAACTCCACCCTGTGGCCCGACTGGACGGAGACCCACCGCAAGCTGGTGGCTGAGTTCGACATCGCCGAGTACGAGGTCGAGCGGCCGCCGGCCGGGGCGGTGGACGGAGACATCCCCGACGCTGATCTCGTCCATCCCGTGTAACGAGCGCTCTGGCGAGCGCTTGGCTACGTCGGTGCGAGCGGCCTCGCGTACCGAGGTCAGAGGATGCCTGCCGCGCCGCCGGGCCTGCGATCCTGGGTTGGATGGCTGAGGAGCGACAGCTTCCGCTGGGCGCCGGATCGGGCGAACCTCCGGAGCCGCTCGCGAGCGCCGAGGTGGCGGACGCCCCGGAGGAGAGCAAGCTGCCCGGACCCTTCGCGGTCGGCCGCTACGCATGTGAGCTGCGCGATTTCCTCCGTGGCCGCGCGCGGGTGCAGCTGCTCGGCGAGGTGACGGGGCTTCGCAAGAGCGCGAAGTCCGTCTACTTCGAGCTGCGCGACGCGGGCGGGGCGGTCAACTGCGCGATGTGGCGCAGCGACTGGGACGCGCTCGAGCTGACCGAGGGATCGATCGTCGACGGCGTGGCCGTGATCGTCGGCGGCGGCCCCGACTACTACCCCGGAAGCGCCACCGCCTCGCCGTCGTTCAGCTTCCGCTGCACCGAGCTGCGCTTGGCCGGCGAGGGCGATCTGATCGCTCAGCTAGCCGTCCTGCGCCGCAAGCTCTTCGACGAGGGGCTGTTCGATCCACAGCGCGCCCTGCCGAGGCCTGCGCTGCCGAAGGCGATCGGGATCGTCACCGGGCGGGGATCCGCGGCCGAGGCGGACCTCCTCGCCGGCCTTCGCCGTCGCTCCTGGGCCGGTCGGGCGATCTTCGCCCACCCGCCGGTTCAGGATCGCCACGCCGCCCCGCAGATAACGCGAGCGATCCAGGATCTGGCCGCGATCGACGACGTCGAGCTGATCCTGATCGCACGGGGAGGCGGGAGCCTCGCCGACCTCTGGGCCTTCTGCGATGAGACGCTGTGCCGGACGGTCGCCATGTTGCGGGTGCCTGTCGTCGCCGCGGTCGGACACGAGTCGGACCGGACCCTCCTCGACGACGTCGCCGCGATCAGCTGCTCCACACCGACCCACGCGGTGGAGGCAGCGATCGCCGTCGACGTCTCCGCGGCGCGCCGGCAGGTCGCCGACCTCGGCTCGAGGCTTGCGGGGCGGGGCGCCCAGGCGACTCGCGGGCGGGCGGGTGCCCTCGTGGCTTTGGCGAGGGCGGTCGGACACCACACCGACGGCCAGCGACGTCGCCTTCACCAGATGATCCGCGAGATCAGGGCGGGCTCGCGCCGGGCGCTCACCACGAGGCTCACGGAAAGCGAGAGGCACGCGCTCGTGCTCGGACGCAAGGGGCAGGCGGCCGCTCACGAGATCGGGGTCGCCCGGCGGGAGCTGGGCCTCTCCGGGCTCGCTCTGCGCCGCCACTCGCGGGCGCGGCCCGGCGATGCGCGGACCGCGTTGGATCGCCTCGAGCAGACGATCGCCGCGCACGATCCCGACCGGGTGCTCGAGCGCGGCTACGCGATCGTCACTCGGCCCGAGGGCGATGTGATCACCTCGGCCGAGGAGGCGCGTGCGTCCGGCCGTTTCCGCGTCCGCTTCGCCGATGATGATGTCGGGGTCGAGGTGGCAGATGATGAGTGAAGAGCAGCAACCCGAAACCGCAGCAAAGCCCGCCGGCTACGAGGCGGCGATCGCGCGCCTGGAGGAGATCATCAGGCGGCTCGACAGCGGGCAGGCCGAGCTGCGCGAGACCCTGAACCTCTGCCGGGAGGGCAAGGGCCTGGTCGAGTACTGCAAGGGCGAGCTCGACAGCGTCTCCGGCGAGCTGCAGCGACTCGAGCTCGACGAGCTCGTCGCCAGCCTCGAACGCGACTGACGCGATAGCCGGAGGCGACGAGGACTCCGATATGCGCCGCGTTCCACATCGCATTGGAGGTGTAGGACCAAGCAGATCGGCGGACGCAGGAGCCGAAGCGTCCAAGAGGGACGTGAGGCGACGAGGACTCCGATATGCGCCGCGTCC
>CAZXKG010000005.1:49055-50488 GCA_964641695.1 uncultured Conexibacter sp. | reverse complement strand
CCGAAGCGTCCAAGAGGGACGTGAGGCGACGAGGACTCCGATATGCGCCGCGTCCTACACCTCCAAAGAAAACGCGGTCCGGGGCGGCTCTTGTGACCTGTCCCGCGCGTAGCCTTCGCACGTCTAAGCCTCTCGAGCCGGCTCTGAGAACCGTCCCCTCACCTGGCTTTTGGTGAGGTTCTTGCTCTCTCCCGAACCGCTGTGGCGACCCTACGCGGAGGCCTCCCACGGCGCAAGGGGATCGACTCCTTCAAGGCCGCTCTTTACGGAAAAACGCCCATCGGCGCGGGCGCGCATTCGGACTGATCGGCAGGCTGTCCGGGCGCGCAGGAGTTGCCTTCTGCCGTCCGGGTTGCCTCGTAGCTTTCAGGCACGGTCTGCAGGAATCGCCTCCCGGACCGTCGGCCGAGGTTGCCTGTCGCTCTCGGTCGGGCGACCGGGCGCTGCCTCGGGAGCAGGCGCCGTCACGTCCCCGGACCCCTCGTTGACGGTTAGCCCGCCTCGCTCCCCACGTTCCCAAGCGCTGTCTGGCGGGGGGCGTCGATTGCGTGCCCGGGATCGACTGAGCCACGAACCGCGGAAAGCAGCCGGTTCAAATGATGTCAATACCAGTATATACTTCTCATATGGCCAAGGTGATGATCAGCATCCCTGACGAGACGCTCCGGCGGATCGACGCGCTCGCTGATCAGCTGCAGATGTCGCGCAGCGCGTTCCTGCGTGAGACTGCCGAGCGGGAGATCGAGCGTCACAGGGAAGAGCGCAAGGAGCGCGTCCTGGCCATCCTCGGGACCGCCGGCCCTCGGGGGTCCGGGGACACCGAGTGGATCAAGGCTCAGCGCCGCGCCCGGTGAGCATGCGGGCGCTACTCGATTCAGGCGTCTGGGTCTCGGCGATCAACACCGACGAGCCTCACCACGCCGCCTCCAGGGCTCTACTCGAAGCTGCTGTATCCGCACGGCTGGACGCGTACGCGCTGGATCTGACCATCTACGAATGCACCAACGTCGCCGTCCTCAAGTGGGGGTCGGTAGCGGACGCCGAGCGGCTCATCGACGTCATCTTCCAGTCCTGCCCCGAGCGCGTACCGGGGGTGAACGCCGCCCGCGGCTCCGCGTTGGCGAGAGCCGCCGACGAGCGGGGGCTCACCGCCTACGACGCCTCCTACGTCAGCTGCGCCGCTGAGCTGGGGCTGGTCTTGGTCAGCACGGATCTTCAGGATCTGGTCGACCCGGGCCTTGCGATCTCGCCTGAGGACGCGCTAGGACGTCTCGGACTCGCCTAGCTCAACCGTCAGTGCCCGAACGTCTCGGGGTCGGCATGGGGTCCGCCGGGCTTCTCCAGCGAGCTGATCTGAGCGATCGCGGCGTTGCCGAGCTCGAAGTCGAAGACGTCGAGGTTCTCGGCCATGCGCCCGGGGTTGGAGGACTTCG
>CAZXKG010000005.1:42959-49045 GCA_964641695.1 uncultured Conexibacter sp. | reverse complement strand
CTTCGGGATCGGGCAGGCGCCGAGCTGCAGGTGCCAGCGGAGGACGACCTGGGCCGGGGTGCGGTCGAGATCGGAGGCGATCGAGGTGATCCGCTCGTCCTCCAGCAGCCCGCGCCCCTGGCCGATCGGGCTCCACGACTGGGTCACGATGCCGTGCCCGGAGTTGAAGCGACGCTCCTCCTCGCGCGGCGCCCACGGGCTCAGCTCGATCTGGTCGACGTCCGGAACCACGTCGGTCGCGGCCTGGACCCTCTCGATGTGCGCCGGTAGGAAGTTCGAGAAGCCGATCGCCCTCAGCTTGCCTTCCTCGAGCAGCTTCACGAGTCCCAGGTAGGCGTCGACGTAGCGGTCGAGCTGCGGGTTCGGCCAGTGGATCAGCAGCATGTCGATGTAGTCGAGACCGAGCCGCTCGGCGCTCGCCTCGAACGTCTCCCGCACGCCCTCGACGCTGTGCCACTCGGCGTTCAGCTTGGTCGTCACGAAGATCTTCCCCCTGTCCACGCCGGATGCCGCGATGCCGCGTCCGACCCCCTTCTCGTTGCCGTAGGCGTAGGCGGTGTCGATCAGCCGGTAGCCGATCCCGATCGCCTCGGCGACCGCACGCTCGGCCTCGGCGTCGTCCATCGGGAAGGTCCCGAGCCCGATCCGCGGCATGACCGCGCCGTTGGCGAGCTCGACGGTGGGGGAGGGGGAGGCAGCCATCGGACCGATGGTACGCCGGGAGCGAGCCCGTCAGTGAGCAGTGGCCCGTCGGGGATCGGCGGGCTCGTCGGTCGGCCGGCTGGCGCGCTGCCGCGGTGGGGGGACGGTCTCGCTCTGTGGCGGACGTCACTTGAGGAGGGGAAAGTAATTAGCTAAGATAACTAGCAACGCTAATCATGCCGGTCCACGAGCCCACATCCACATCGACCCAAGCCGATCTCACCGAGGCGGCCGCGAATCTGCGCTTGGCGATCAACCGCATGGCGCGGCGACTGCGGCAGGAGGCAGGTGGGGAGCTCGGCCCGGCGTCGGTAGGGGCTCTGGCGACGATCGAGCGCCATGGGCCGCTCACTCCGAGCGAGCTGGCCGAGGTCGAGGGCGTCAAGCGCCCGACCGCCACGCGCGTCCTGACCCGCCTGACCGAGCTGGGTTACGTCGTGCGAACCCAGGACCCGACCGACGGGCGCTCCTCGATCGTGGACATCAGCACCGAGGGCAAGGCGGCCCTGCGCAAGCTGCGCAGCCGTAAGACCGCTTATCTGGCCAAGCGCATGAGGGGGCTCCCCGAGTCTGAGGTCGAGACCCTCACGTCCGCGACCGCGATCCTCGAGCGGATGCTCGAGGAGGGCCGCAAGTGAGCGCCGCCGTCGCGGCCGTCGGTAACCAGCTCGGTCGCTCCTTCGCATCGCTGCAGGTACCCAACTACCGCCTCTACTTCGGCGGCCAGGTCGTCTCCCTGGCCGGCAACTGGATGCAGATCGTCGCCGAGCTCTGGCTGATCCTCAGCCTCACCGGCTCCGGCTTCGCGGTCGGCATGGCGACCGCCCTCCAGTTCACCGGCATCCTCCTCTTCGGCGCCCTCGGCGGGGCACTCGCCGACCGCTTCGACAAGCGCAAGCTGCTGATGGTCTCCCAGGCCGGGATGGCGATCCCAGCCTTCCTGCTCTTCCTGCTGGTCATCACCGGAACGGTGACCGCCTGGATGGTCTTCGTCGTGATCGCCCTCCGCGGCCTCGTGCTGGCGGTCGACAACCCGACCCGCCAGGCGTTCGTGATCGAGATCGTCGGTCCCGACCGGGTCGTCAACGCGGTCAGCCTCAACAGCGTCCTCGTCCACTCGGCGCGGATCAGCGGCCCGGCGATCGCCGGCGTGATCATCGCCCTCTGGGGGATGGGGCCCTGCTTCGGCCTGAACACCCTCAGCTTCGCGGCGATGCTGCTGGCGCTGGTGCGGATGGACCCGGCCAAGCTCAACCACCCGAAGCGGGACAAGGGCCGAGCGGGCGTCCGCCACGCTCTGCGCCACATCCGCGGGCGCCGCGAGCTGCGCGAGCCGCTGCTGCTGATGGCGGCGCTCGGCACCGTCGGCTTCAACTTCCAGGTGATCATCCCGATCCTCGCCGACCGGACCTTCACCGGCAGCGTCACCGCCTACTCGCTGATGATGATCGCGATGGGGGCGGGATCGATCGCCGGCGCGCTCACCGTCGGCACCCGCAAGCGCGTCTCGCGGAAGATGATCGCGGGGGCGGCACTGGGGTTCGGGATCGGCTCGATGCTCGCGGCGGCCGCGCCGACCCTGGAGCTGGAGATGGTCGCCCTGGCGCTGCTGGGCGTCTGCGCTGTGACGTTCGCCGCCGGGATCAACTCGACCCTGCAGCTGAAGGCCGCGCCGGAGATGCGAGGCCGCGTGATGGCGATCTACTCGATCGTCTTCCTGGGTTCGACCGCGATCGGCGGGCCGCTGACCGGGCTTGTAGCCCAGGCCCTCGATCCGAGGGCGAGCCTGGCGATGGCCGGACTGGCCGGCTTGGCGGTAGCCGCTTCCGCGGCGTGGGGGAGGCGGCGGCCGGAGTCGGAGCCCGTCACAGGAGAGCTGGTCGTCTGCTGAGATGTTGCTTTCGCACGGGCGTGCACTAGCAGCATCACGCGAATAGATCAACTCGGTTTCCGGAAACTTCTCGCAAATAGCGAGTTTCCTGCTTCTGCGCGACTTCGTTATGTGCGAGAAAATCGCGGAGCCGGCCGAACGGGCTGAGCGCTATTGAGGCACACGGAAGTGCATGGGGGTGGGGACATGGAAGGTCCTGTTTCGCCGGCGGACGACCGATCCGCCAACGTTGATCTCGAAGGATTCGCCGCAGGAGGGGGGCACGAATCGTCCCCCCGGGATTTACCGATGCAAGCAAGCGACTTGCATCGGATGAATCACCCTGAACGAGAGACGGAGCCGGCACGGACGCGGTCACCCGCGGCCACCTGGGATGAGCGGTGCGCGTCCCTGTTCGTGGAGATGAAGCGCCCCGCTCGGGCGATGGTCGCTCGCGCTTTCGGCAGCATCTTGAGCGAGGCGGACGTCGACGACATCTACGCATCCGCATGGGCGTCCGTGCTGAAGGCCCTCCGGCACCGTGGCCCCGAGATGGACGACGCCGAGTTGCGTACGTACCTGCTCACCGCCGTCGCAACCAGCGCGCGGAAGGAGCTGCGGCGCCGCGGCCGCAGGCGTGCGGATTCCCTCGGGGACGGCGCCGATCAGTGGATCTCGAGCAGTCACGATCCCTCGCCGGAGGAGTTGGCCATCGGCGCCGAGGAGAAGGCGATCGCGCGCGACGTGCTGATGAGCATGCCCAAGCGGCGGAGGGCGGTCCTGTTGCTTCGCTACGGCGGGGGGTTGAGTCCGAGCGAGGTCTGCTCGCGAGTTGACGGCCTTTCCGCGCGTGCCTACAGGAAGGAGGTCAGCAAGGGCATCGACGCCATGATCGACGGCCTCGAGAAGGTGAGCACCGGCCAGTGGTGCGAACGCCAGCGCCAGGTACTCCGCGATCTTGCGTCTGGGATCGGGGACGACTCCAGACGGCGCGAGGCGGAGATGCATGTCGCCCATTGCCGGTCCTGCGCCCGTGCGCGAGTCGAGCTGAACACCCAGCTCAACGAGCTCGGCTCCGCTCTGGCGCTGCTGGGCGGAGCGGGGGCGATCGGCGTACCCCTCAGCGTCGGCGGGAAGTTGACTGCGGCCGGCGACGCGTTCAGGGAATCGGTTGCATCGGCGGTCGAGCGCGTCCACGAGCAGATGCTCGGCCTTGCGATCGCGGGTGGCACCCGTGGGGCGGGCACGATGGGCACCGGCGTCGTCGCGAAGCTGGTGTCGGCGGGCGCGGCGACCAAGCTGGCCGTTGCCTGTGCAGGAGCCGGCGCCGCGGCGACGGCATGCTTGGCCTCCGGCCTCATTCCCGCGGTCATGCCAGGAAGTGAGCCCTCGCGTCCGAAGGTCGATGACCACCTCGAGCGCGTCGCCGACGACGTGCGCTACGAGGGCCCGTTCGGTGACGGCGGCGATGATCGCGGGCTGGCTGTAGACCGGGCCGCCGCTCTGCGGAAAGGCGATCCGAAGGGTCGGCTGGACGGCGGGGATCGAGCTGCCGCCAAGCGGCCCCGAACGCAGCGACCGGGATCGTCCGCGCCGAAGAAGGCGAGGGAGCAGGCGGTAGCGGAGTTCGACCCTCTGGCCGGGGCGCGCACTACGCCCCCTCCCTCGAGCCCGCAGCCCGCCCCTGCTTACTCCGCGGATCCAGCCCCCAGCCAAGTCCAGCCGGGCTCGAGCTCCAGCCCTGGTGGATCCGCGGACGCAAGGCCGGATCAATCCGTAGCCCGAGAGGAGTTCGGGCCTTGATTCACATTCGAAGCACGAGAGATCGGAAAGGACGAGGAGTCAGGATGACCATCACACAGCAGCGCAACACCGTCAAAGTCCGGGTAGCCGGCCTTGTGATCCTCATAGCGGCGGCCTGTTCGTTGAACGTGCCGAGCGCCGGCGCGAGCTTGTATGACGTTGCTCAGTGCTCGCCGGGGCATGCCGGAAGCTCAGCGGTCCTCTCGGGCTCCACGACCGTGTATGAAGCTACGAGCGGTTGTTCGACGGGGGCGTCGCTGAAGGTCGAATCCAAAGGCAGCGTGCCGGCGAAGGGCGATCGGAACTGGGTCTACAGCGCTCCCGCCGGAACCAGGTTCGAACGCATCCGCGCTGACTACTCGTTGGTCGGCGGCACGGAGCCTGACGGGAATCGGGCGATTCTCTTCGTGGGTAAGAGCGGGGTCTCAGGCAACAGCATCCTCTCGTCCGTGTCATCGGGATCCCTGGCGGGGCAGTACGACTCCGACGTCGGCAACGACGGGTCGACGTTCGTCCGTTTCGGCGTTGGTATGGCGTGCAGCAAGACGACGCTGCCCTGCGGTGTTTCGTACGGGCAGCACGCGCGCCTCGGGGGCGTGGCGTTGCGGCTGCGGGATCTGTCTGCCCCGAGCAAGCCGACCGTGAGCGGTCCGGCGACCGCCGGATGGGTCAGCGGCACCAGCTCCCTCTCGGTGAGTGCCGGTGACGCCGGGGCGGGAGTCGACAGCCTCTCTGTCGCGGTGAACGGGAGCAACTACGGATCGGTCGACGTCTGCGATCCAAACGCGGACGGTGCGGGCTTCGTGACCTCGATGTCGCCCTGCCCTGCATCAGTCCAACGATCGATCCCCTTGAACGTCTCGCAGGCCCCGTTCACGGAAGGCTCGGCCAACACGGTTGAGGTATGCGCCCGCGAGTACGGCTCCAGTCCCCAGACGAACTGCGCGTCCACCCAGCTGAAGGTCGACAACGTGGCGCCGCAGCCCCCGACCGGCCTGCGCCTCGAGGGCGACCCCGGGTGGAGGCGCGACAACGACTTCGACGTTTCCTGGTCCAACCCAGCGCAGGCTCACGCGCCGATCGCCGGAGCGGTCGTGGAGATGGTGGGCGCATCCGGAAGCGACACCGTGGAGCGGGTGGGGTCCGGTATCGACGAGCTGGGCGGCCTGGCCGTCCCCTCGCCGGGCGTCTACGCGGCGTCCGTGAGGTTGGTGGATGCCGCCGGAAACAGATCACACGGGACGAGCTCGTCGGTGGACCTGAAGTTCGATGACATCGTGCCCCCTGGCACTGAGCCATCCAAGGCCAATGGATGGTTGTCGGCGAGCGATCTTGAAGGGGGATTCCGCCAGTTCTGGGCGATCCCCGACTTGGAGGTAATGCCACCATCTGGGCTGGCGGGCTACAGAGTGGCAATCGATAGCAATCCAAGTTCCGACCCGTGCGCCGGCGCCATTGACGTTCGAGCTTGTGGCGGTTCCATCACAGAGTTCGGAGCGATCAGCAACTCGCGAGTTCTAACAACTTCGGACGTAAGAGAAGGGTCCAATTACGTTCATGTTGTGCCGGTGTCTGGGTCCGGAATGCGTGCGAGCGAAGTTGGTCATAGTCGTCTCGACGTGGATACGACGGCTCCGGATGTGGCTCTCGAGACGCCTTCCGGCACCTGGCACAGAGCGCCCGTTGAGCTGGTGGCGAAAGCGCGGGACGA
>CAZXKG010000005.1:25074-42949 GCA_964641695.1 uncultured Conexibacter sp. | reverse complement strand
GCGGAATGGACGCACCCGCGGCAGGTGCCGGTGGCGAGCATCCTCTTACCTACATCCGTCACGGCGACCGGCTGCAGGAGACCGAGGGCGCGGGGGCTGCGCTGGTCATCGAGGAGGAGGGCGAGCACCTCGTCGAGTACGGGGCACGCGATCTGGCCGGCAACGTCAGCCCGGGGGCACGAGCGACGGTGCGGATCGACCGGACGCCGCCGAGCGTCGCTTTCGCCGCTGGTCAGGACCGGCAGGACCCCGATCGGCTTGTCGCGCTCGTCGCGGACGGGATCAGCGGTGTGAAGGCAGGGTCGATCTCCTACCGGCGCCTCGGTGGGGGCTGGAACGAGCTCGAGACCTCCCTCCGGGAAGGGCGGCTGATCGCATACGCGCAGTCGGAGTCGATGGACGAGGGAGTGACGTACGAGTTCAGGGCCGAGGCGACGGACGAAGCCGGAAACCGCACCACCAGCTTCGAGCGCGCTGACGGAGCTCCGATGAGGAGCATCGGCCCCTTCAAGGGGAGGACGTCGATCGAGCAGCTGCGGGTGAACGGGAGGACTGCAGCACGCGTTCGCGTCGGAAGGCCGATCACAGTCGGCGGCCGGCTGGTCGATCGCGACGGCGGCGGTGTCCCGAATGCCCCGGTGACGGTCAACCAGGAGTTCGACCGCGGGTCGAGCCGCGGCTCCGCGGGTCTGTCGGTCGTGACCGACGCCGATGGCTGGTTCTCGGCCAGGCTGGAGAAGGGTCCCTCACGGACGATCCTCGCCGGATTCGCCGGCGATCGGGTCAGCCTGCCAAGTCGCGGAGCGCCCGCCACCGTACGAGTGAAGAGCGCGATCACGCTCAAGGTTCGGCGACGGGCTCAGGCCGGCGGCAAGGCCCGGTTTCGGGGTCGCGTGCGCGCTCCCGGCACTGCCTGGGGGGAAGCTGGAAAACGGGTCGAGATCCAGGTCCGAGTCGGTAAGCGCTGGAAGACCGTGGGCAGGTCGATCAGGACGAACCGCCGCGGGAAGTTCAAGCTCTCCTACCGCTTCGTCGCCAGCTACCAGTCGCCGGTGCGGTTCACCTTCCGTGCGGTCGCCCTGAAGGAGGCGGGTTTCCCCTTCCTGCCGAGCAGGTCGAAGCTGAGGCAGATCGTCGTCAGGCCCTGAGCACGTGTCGTTTCGCCGGCGCCGACCGCTATCGCGAGCGCGTAAAGTCAGGCTCGTAGCCATGGAGGGTCGCAGGGAAATCGAGATCGGATCCAGCCCCCGCTCGTGGATGACCGCTGTCGTCCTCGTCCTCATGGTGTGTGCGTTGACGGCGGGATCCAGGGCGACCGCCGATGACGCGAGCGTCGACCGGCTCCAGCCGGCCATTTCGTGGTCAGCGCCGGCGTCGAGCTTGCACGAGCCGGTGGAGGGGGCATGGGTGCGCGTGCGCGCCGTCCTGGTGGACCAGCGGCTGACGAAGCGCGCGCTGGCGATGAGCGAGCGGAGCTCGAGCGGTCGCAGCCCGGCGCCTCGCAGCCCGTCACCTTCGGGGGCCAGGCCCGATCCCACGCGCCTTTCCGCCGATGAGCTCGCCCTCGGAACGCTGCTCGAGCGACGTCGCAATCGCCGGATCGATCGACTTTCCCACTCGGCCGCGGCGCAGTCGAGATCTCTCGACGCGGTCGAGGCGGACATCCGCTCGCTCGGGGGCTCGGTCATCTCTCGCGAGCTCGTGCCGGCGAGCATCCTCGCCCGGATCCCGGGGGGTCGGGTGGACGATGTCTCCCACGTGACAGGGGTCGCCTACGTGGTTCGGGAACAGCGGCAGACGCCGCTTCTCGACGTGAGCCACGAGGCCGTGGGCGCGACGAGCTGGTGGTCGGCGGGCCACACCGGAGGGGCTGGAGCGCAGGATGTGACTTCCGCGGACGTTGCGATCCTCAGCGAGGCAGTGGATCCTGAGCACCCGGCGTTCGCATCGGTACAGGTCATGAATCAAGCCGGGCTTACCCCAGGTGATCACGGCACGCATACTGGTGGAATTATCGTTTCCTCAGACGGGGTGTACCGGGGTATGGCTGCGGGCGCGGAAAGGCTCGTAGGGGTCGCAACGACGGCGTCGGCGCTGGCGCTATCGGAGGACGCCCCTGCCAGCGGTGACCCCGCCGAAGTAGTCAATTACAGCTTCGGATCTCCGGCGATCAGCGACGGCGAATCAGTGGCCGGGGACGTTGTTATCGCAGCGTTCGATCTTGGCCGAGCTGAGGCTGCTGGAAATGAGCATGTACCTGGCGCCGGTCCGACCGTCAATAACATCGGTCGCAACACCCTCAGCGTGGGTGCATACGCCGACATCGGCACGGTTACCTCGTCGGATGACGTGGTCGCTGACTTCAGCTCTCGGGGGCCGTCGCCTGGCGGCCGGAAGAAGCCTGACCTGACTGCGCCGGGAGTCTCGATCATGGCTCCGTCCGCGCTTTGGGACGAGCCGATCGGTAATCCCCTGTTCACACCCGAAAGCGGCACGTCCTTCTCGACGCCGCACGTCGCGGGCGCGATGACGTTGCTGGCCGGGGCGGGGATACTCGATCCGAAGGTCCAGCGGGCGATCTTGATCAACTCGGCGAGAGACTGGGACGGCCTGATCTCGGGATTGAACAACTGGACCGTCCAAACGGGTTGGCGGCCGGAGGTCGGATGGGGTGCCCTCGACCTGACCCGTGCGTTGGCGGAGCGGGGCAACTACGAGGCAGGGGAGGTCCGCGGCGGCGAGGCGGCTTACTTCCGCGCACCGGGGCTTGATGCTGGTGACAAGTCGACGCTTGCCTTTGAGCTCCGTGGTTACTGGCCCGACTACCCACAGCCCGGAAGCGCCCCGCTCGTCTACACCCAGTCGAACCTCGATCTGCGCCAGTACCACGAATCGGGCGAAGAGGTTCCGCCACCGGAGGAGTTCGTGCCGCTCCCGCCCGGTCAGACCGCCGGGCCTGACGCGGTGGATCCCAACGACACCGTGGAGCAGGTGCGGGCTCCCGCAGGTGCGGGCGACATGATCCTCAAGGTCGAAGCTGCGTCGTCGGTCGAGGGGCTGGACGCGGAGCCCTTCGCGATCACGTCGGCGGTACCCCTGCAACCCCTTGCCAGGCCCGAGGTGAAGCCGAGCGGCGTACATCTGTCGCAGGCCGGGCCCGTTCGCTGCGGTGCCGCGGTGACCGTCACTGCCCGGGCTTCGAATCCATCCTCCGACCTGGACGTCGGCGGTGCCCAGCTGTCCATCGAACTGCCGGACGGCCTCGAGCTGGCTTCCGGGTTGGTCGTACAGGAGGTGGATGGCGGAGCTCTTGGGGCCGGCGCGGAGTCCGACGAGCTTTCCTGGGTGGTGAAACCGAATCGAAGTGGGAAGCACCCGATCCGGATATCGGGGCACGGACTTGCATACGGGACCGGGATCGACAGGACGTCGGCGCCGGCCTTCGTGAACGCGGACTGCGGCGCGCCCAAGACGACGCTCACGTCAGGGCCGAGTGGGACCACGTCCAACGCCTCGCCGAGCTTCGCGTTCAGCTCTTCGGAGGGTGGCGGGTTCCGATGCGCCCTCGACGGCGCGCCCCTGGTCGGGTGCAGCTCTCCCCGTACCTACAGTCGCCTTCCCGACGGGCGGCACACCTTCCGGGTGCTGGCGGTGGATACGGCAGGCAACGTCGACCCGACACCGGCGACGAGGTCGTTCACCGTCGATACCGTCGTCGCGGGAGCGGTTGCGTCGGTCCGCAGCGGTCGCATCAAGGCGCGCAAGAAGATCGCCGGCGCGATCAACGTGGGCTTGGCAGAGCAGGGGTCGGCGACGATCGTCGGCAAGATCACGTGGAGAGGGGGGTCCGCCGTCTTCAAGCAGCGGAAACTCGCCCTCGAGCCCGGCGTGATCCGGCGCGTCAACCAGAAGCTGCGCGCCAAGCCCGCGCGCAGGGTCGCACGCGCCGTCGACAAGGGCCGCAACGTGGTCGTCCTGTTGACGATCACGTTCGAGGACGCGCTCGGGAACCGCGAGCAGCGGACGCTTGGCTATCGCCTGCGTTGAGCGTGGTCCGGGTGACGACCGTCCCACCGACTGGCCCGACCGCGGTTATCTTTCTGCAATGGATCTGAACGGGAAGGTCGTCTTCATCACGGGTGGCGCGCGAGGGATCGGCGCGGCTGTGGGCATGGAATCTGCGCGGCGGGGGGCGAAGATCGCCCTTGCCGGGCTCGAGCCGGATCAACTCGCCGAGACCGCGGCCAAGTGCGGGCCCGACGCGGCGCATCTCGATTGCGACGTGACCGAGCTGGAGTCGGTCAGGGCCGCCGTCGAGGACACGGTCGAGAAGTTCGGGCGGATCGACGTGGTGCTGGCGAACGCGGGCATCGCGACCTACGGGACGGTCGAGAAGGGCGATCCCGAGGCGTGGCTGCGGACGATCGACATCAACCTCAACGGCGTCTACCGGACGATGCACGCGACGATGCCGCAGCTGATCGAGACCCGGGGCTACATGGGGGTGATCTGCTCGATCGCGTCGTTCGCGCCGCTGCCCGGCTCGTCCTCCTACAACGCGTCGAAGGCCGGCGCCGAGCACCTCGTCCGTGCGGCGCGCGCCGAGGTCGGCTTCCGTGGCGTCGACATCGGCGCGATCCATCCCTCCTGGGTCGACACCGCCATGGTCCGCGACAGCGAGCGCGATCTCGCCGCCTTCCGCGAGTCCCGGGCGAAGCTGCCGTGGCCGGTCAAGGCGACGACCTCGGTCGAGGACTGCGCCAACGCGATCGTCGACGGCTTCGAGCAGCGCGCCGCGCGGGTCTTCGTCCCCAAGGAGGCGAAGCTCATGTACTGGCTGCGCAACGTGATCAACAGCAAGGTCGGCGAGAAGGCGATGGGGCGCGAGGCGTCCAAGACGGTCCCGAAGATGGAGCAGGAGGTCGCCGCTCTCGGTCGTGCCGGCAGCGAGCGGACCGCCCGGATCAACGACCTGGCCGGCGCGGAGGAGAAGGTCTAAACGCGCGTAACTTCAACCGGCTCTGCCCCGGTTGAAGTTCGGTGCGGAAACGTGTCGCCTCTGAACGGAACCTGAGCCGGCCCTGGGCCGGTCGCGGTGCGTTCGGCGCGACGCGGTCACCGGTCGTCTCGGTCCGCGTTCGCTATGGGATCGAGGCGGCCGCAGCAGCCCCGAATGACGTCGTCGCATCCAGGCCGGGCTTGCCGCTCCAGTAGGGCTTGGCGAAGAGCATCTGCACGTCGCGGATCCGCGCCTCGGCGAAACCCGCCTCGCTGATCGCCAGGTAGAAGCGCCAGATCCGCCGGAAGCGGTCGTCGTAGCCGAGCTCCTCCAGCCGCTCGCCGGCCGCGTCGAAGCGATCTCGCCACTCGCGCAGGGTGAGGGCGTAGCTGGGGGAGATGTCCTCGAGGGCCACGGTCCGCAGGTCGGTGTGCGCGGAGATCGACGACTGGATCGACTCCACCGACGGCAGGCAACCCCCGGGGAAGATCACCTGGTTGGCGAAGCTCTTCGTCCGCTTCTCGACCTCGTAGGCACGGTCGGCGACGACGATCGCCTGCAGCAGGAACAGCCCATCCGGCTCCAGCAGCTCCGAGCAGCGGCGGAAGTAGGCGTCGAACCACTCCCAGCCGACCGCCTCGATCATCTCGATCGAGACCAGCTTGTCGTAGCGGCCGCTGAGATCCCGGTAGTCGGTGCCGACGACCTCGATCAGCTCGTCGAGCCCCGCTGCGGTCACCCGCGCCTCCGCGTAGGCGCGTTGCTCGGCGGAGATCGTCGTCGTCGTCACCCGGCAGCCCCGCGTCGATGCGGCGTGGACGGCCAAGCCGCCCCAGCCGGTCCCGATCTCGAGCAGGTGATCGTCGGGCCCGAGGTCGAGCGCGCCGCAGATCCGCTCCAGGCGGTGTCGCTGAGCCTGCTCGAGGGTCTCGTTGCCGGTCTCGAAGTAAGCGCTCGAGTACATCATCGTCTCGCGGTCCAGGAAGAGCTCGAACATCTCGTTGCCGAGGTCGTAGTGGGCGGCGATGTTCGAGCGGGCACCGGCGCGCGTGTTCAGCAACCGCAGCGAGCCGAGCCGCTGAAACGGCGCGAGCAACGGCGTCAGGCGTCGCCTCAGCTTGTCGGCGCGGCCGATGTCGCGGGCGAGGATCCGCAGCAGCACGTCGAGGTCGCCGCTGTCCCAGAGCCGCTCCCCGTAGGTCTCGCCGAGGGCGACGCTGCGGGAGCGCAGCAGGCGCCTGTAGAGCGCCGGATCGTCGACGACCACGTCGGTGCGCAGCGGCGCGTCCAGGGGGCCGAAGGTGCGGCGTATCCCGCCCGCGAAGCGCTCCTGCAGGTCGATCGTCCCGGCCTCGATGCGGTCGAGCAGCGCATGGATCGCGCGGCGGCTCGGGTCGGCTGCGGGGGAACCCATCAGGCCCGCGCCTCGTCATCGACGGCGTGTTCGAGGTTTCCCGGTCTCCCAGCCACGTCTCCCCGCCAAGCCTACCTCGGCTGGGGGCGAAAGCAACCTCGAATCGGCCCCTTTCCCGGGGTTTTCCGAGGGCGGATGAGCTTGGCGGGCAGTCCCGTGAGATCGATCACGCAGGCGCAAGCGGGGTTGTATTCGCCATTGATCGATGTAACGTAATCCTTTGTAAGGGTTAAGCGCTCTGGGGCCGGGGAACTTCGGCTTGCCGTCCAACTTCAAGGGAGAAACGACTGTGACTGAAGCTCTGATCACCGCCGCGGCGAGCGTGCAGGAGGCGGCGCCCGCCGGGGGCGCGGCGATCTGGGAGGCCGCGCTGGGCACGGCCGTCGGCGTGCTCCTGACCGTAGCGCTCGTCCTACTCGGCTGGGCTCACCGGACCGGTCGGATCACCTTCCTCGCGAAGCTCGGCGAGCGCGCCTCCGAGCACACGGGACTGCCGCCCTGGGCCGCGGTGCCATCGGTGATCGTGGCCGGCTCACTGATCGTCGCCCTGGTCGGGATGTACTGGGACATCTCCCTGCACATCGCCGACGGGCGCGACAGCGGCCCGTTCGCCAACCCGGCCCACTTCCTCATCCTCTTCGGCCTCTTCGGCGTCTTCATCGCCGGCTTCTGCGCCGTCGTCCTGCCGGAGGGCAAGCCGAGCCGTTCCGCGGTCAGGATCAGCGGCGACTGGTACGCGCCGCTCGGCGGCATCGGCCTGCTCGCGGCGAGCAGCTTCGCCCTGATCGGCTTCCCGCTCGACGACTTCTGGCATCGCCTCTTCGGCCAGGACGTGACGCTGTGGGGGCCGACGCACCTGATGATGATCGGCGGCGCCGCGCTGGCGTTCATCGGCCAGGTCACGCTGCTGGGCGAGGCCAAGATGAGCGAGCGCGAGCCGCTCACGCCCGATGCCCGGCGCGCCGCGATCGCCGCGGTCCTGCAGAAGCTGCGCATGCCCGCGCTGTTCGGCGGGTTCCTGATCGGCTTGAGCACGTTCCAGGCCGAGTTCGATTTCGGGGTACCGCAGTTCCGGATGATGTTCGAGCCGGTGATGATCGCCTTCGCCGCCTCGATCGCGCTCGTCGCCGCGCGCATCTACGGCGGACGCGGGATGGCGCTGGCAGCCGTCGCGTTCTTCGTCGTCATCCGCGGTGGCCTGACCCTGCTAGTCGGCCCGATTCTCGGCGAGCCGACACCTCACTTCCCGCTCTACCTGGCCGAGGCTCTACTGGTCGAGGGCGCCGCGCTGATGATCGCTCCACGCAAGCGCCCGATCGCCTTCGGCGCGTTCGCGGGAGTCCTGATCGCCACCGTCGGCTTCGCCGCCGAGTACGCCTGGTCGCACGCCTGGATGCCGATCGCTTGGCAGCCGTCGCTGGTCGGCGAGGCGCTCCTGCCGACGATGATCGTCGGGATCGCGGGTGGCGTGATCGGCGGCTTCCTCGGCAACGCCTGGGTCGCGCCGACGGTGGAGGGAGGGACGCGGAAGATCCCCCTCGGCGGCGTCGTTGCGTCGCTGCTCGCGATCGTGGCCGTGGTCGGCTACGGCCTGCAGGTGGATGTCAAGCCGGGCGTCACCGCCGACGTCGCCCTGACCGAGGTCGGCACGCCCGATGCGCGCATGGTCGATGCCACCGTGCGCATCGACCCGCCCGAGGCCGCGGAGAACGCCAACTGGGTCAACGCGACCGCTTGGCAGGGTTACGGGTTCCAGGTCGACCAGCTCGTGCCGACCGAGCGGGAGGGCGAGTACCGGACCGCGGAGCCGCTCCCGGTCCATGGCAACTGGAAGGCGCTGATCCGGATCCAGAAGGGGAGCTCGATCGCGGGCATCCCGGTGTTCCTGCCGGAGGATCCGGCGATCCCGGCGACCGAGGTGCCCGCGTCGGCGACGTTCACGAGGGAGTTCGTCCGTGACATCGAGATCCTTCAGCGGGAGCAGCTCGACGGCGTCCCGACCTGGACGAAGCTCGCCGGGTACACCGTCGTCGGCAGTATCGTCGCGCTCATCATCATCCTGCTCGGCTGGATCGTGACCAGGCTCGGGGACTCCTACCGGGGCCCCGGCGGAGGCGTGCGTCGTGACGAGGGGGCGGGCGAGCGCAAGGGCGGGGTGACGGCTGATCCGGCCGGGGGGACAGCATGACGGCGGCGACGCTCGTCCTCTTCGCCCATCATGCGCTGGTCGTGGCGCTGCCCTTCGTGGTGCCTGTGCTGGCACTGGGGATCGGCGCGTCGGTCTTCACGGCTCGGGAGCGCAAGCGTCGCGCGGCCGAGGGCGGGTCGCCGCACTCGGCGATCCAGGGCTAAACCTCGAGCATCAGCGTGACCGGGCCGTCGTTGACCAGGGCGATGGACATGTCCGCCCCGAATACACCTTTGGCCGCGCCCAGCCGTTTGCAGAAGAGGTCGTAGAGGGGCTCGGCGGCTTCGCCGGGCGCGGCGGCGACGTAGCTGGGGCGATTGCCCTTGCGAGCTTCGCCGTAGAGGGTGAACTGGCTGGCGCAGAGCACCTGACGGTTTTCGAGAGGCTCGTTCATCCGCCCGTCGGCGTCCGGGAAGATCCGCAGCGCTCGGACCTTGTCGGCAAGCCTCTCGGCCTTGGCCTCGTCGTCGTCGTGGGTGATGCCGAGCAGGACGAGGAGTCCGGGCCCGATCTCGGCGACGATCTCGTCATCGACGGTCACGGAGACCTGAGTGACTCGCTGGACGAGAGCGCGCACGGCACGCAGCCTAATCGGAGTGCGGCTGAAAGGAGTCGAAGCTCCAGCGGCCAGCAGGTTGTGCCCTGGCCAGGGCAGAATGGCCGCCCTTTCGAGTTCGTCAGCAGCGTCGAGGACGAGCTCCGTCTACCGACTCTGCGGATCAAGTTGGGCGAGCGAGAGGTGCTTGTCGAGGCCGGCGAGGCCGCGCGCTTCGACACGATGGTCCCCCACGGCCCCAGTGGAGATCCTCTCGATCTTCGACGGTCACGGCGAACGCGCCCGCCTGCAGGAGTGACCCTGCGGGGATGATGCGGGCAAAGACTCGTCAGGGTCGCTGCCTAGACGATCCGAGAGCGTCGGTCACGAATACTGCCTAGGCGATGCGGAGATGCCCAAAGAGGCCGTGGTGCCCCTGGTCAGGCCTCCCTCTCTCGGCCCTTGACACCGGTGCCTGATACCTTCTAGTATCTGAATACGTTTCGATAATGTCGAATCGTCGTCTGGAGTCGTGAAGCAAACTCGGCTCAGCGTTCATGGGAGAAAAGAGAGACAACGTGGCAACGGTCGTCCTACTGGGCACGCTCGACACTAAGGGTGTCGAATACGCCTTCTTGAAAACTCGGGTCGAGGAGCAGGGTGTCAACGCGCTACTGGTCGACATCGGCGTGCTGGGCGACCCGACGATCGACCCCGACATCTCGCGCGGGGAGGTCGCGACAGCTTCCGGCACGACGATCGAGTCGATCGTCGGGTCGGGCGATCGAGGGCTCGCGATGACGAAGATGACGGAGGGGGCGGCCGCGATCCTCCGCGAGCTCCACGGCGCCGGGCGCCTCGATGGCGTGGTCGCGCTGGGCGGAACCAACGGCACGACGGTCGCATCAGACGCCATGAGGGCGCTTCCGATCGGAGTTCCTAAGTTGCTGGTCTCGACCGTCGCTTCGGGTGATACGTCTCCGTACGTGGCCGAAGCGGACATCACGATGATGCATTCGGTTGTCGACATAGCAGGCATCAACCGTCTCTCCGAGTTGATCCTCGTAAATGCCGCCGGGGCGATCACCGGAATGGCCAACGCGGCTTCCGTCTACTCCTCTGACCGCGACGACGCGCCGGTGGTAGGGGCAAGCATGTTCGGGGTCACGACCCCGTCGGTGACCGTCGCCAGGGAGCTGCTCGAAAGCCGGGGATACGAGGTTCTCGTCTTCCACGCGACCGGAACCGGTGGACGGGCGATGGAGAAGCTCATCGAGGATGGCGTGATTACGGCGACTTTGGACGTCACTACGACTGAGCTTGCCGACGAACTGGTCGGCGGAGTGCTGTCGGCGGGTCCGCATCGGCTCGAAGCAGCTGCGTCGATGGGGGTGCCTCAAGTCGTCTCGCTGGGTGCGCTCGACATGGTCAACTTCGGACCGATGGATTCTGTTCCTGCCGCGTTCAGGGATCGACGGCTGCATGTCCACAACGCAACGGTCACGTTGATGCGGACAACCGAGGAGGAGTGCGCCGAACTGGGTAGGACGCTCGCCGCGAAACTGAATGCCGCCGGACCGTTGACCTCGGTCTTCATACCCCTGAGAGGGATCTCCCTGATCTCTGTCGAGGGTCAGCCGTTCCACGATCCGGCGGCTGACGAGGCTCTGGTCAGGGAGCTTCGCGCCGGGCTCGCCGACCACGTTCGCGTGGTCGAGTTGGACACTCACATAAACGACCCTGATTTCGCCCGGGAGATGGTGGAGGAGCTGGATCGCCTCTACCGACTCAGGCCCGAAGGAGAGGAGTAGTAGCGACATGATCGGATCTACTGCGCGTACGAGCCTGCTGGATGCGGTGGCAGCTGGGAAGCCCGTAGTCGGATGCGGCGCCGGCACAGGCCTGTCGGCCAAGGCCGCCGAGCAGGGAGGGGCAAGCCTGATCATCATCTACAACTCCGGCCGCTACCGGATGGCTGGGCGTGGCTCCCTTGCTGGTCTCATGCCCTATGGCGATGCGAACGCCGTAGTCGTGGAGATGGCGCGAGAAGTTCTGACGGTCGTCGAGGAAACGCCGGTGCTGGCAGGCGTCTGCGGCACTGATCCGTTCCGCGATATGGAGCGTTTTGTCAACGAGCTGGCGGAGCTTGGGTTCGCGGGTGTGCAGAACTTCCCGACTGTCGGCCTAATCGACGGGACCTTCCGACAGAACCTCGAGGAGACCGGGATGGGCTACGAGGCTGAGGTGGAGATGATCGGTGTCGCGGGCGCGGCTGGAATGCTGACCTCGCCGTACGTCTTCGATGTCGAGCAGACGCGGATGATGGTCGATGCGGGCGCGGATGTCGTCGTTGCGCATATGGGGCTGACGACGAAGGGGTTGATAGGAGCTAGGACCGCGATCTCTCTCGATCAGGCCGCTGAACGCGTCCAGGAGATTGCCGATGTCGCGCATCAGGCCAACCCGGAGACCATCGTGATCTGCCACGGCGGTCCGATCTCCGATCCTGACGATGTTGAGTATGTGATGGAGCACACCGATGACGTCGTCGGGTTCTTTGGAGCGTCGAGTGTCGAGCGGATGCCGACCGAAACCGCGATCGCCGCAGCGGTTGATGCTTTCCGCGGTGCCTGTGGGAAACAATGACTGCAACGGCCAACCAACCAGATTCCGCGGCTCTTGCCGCGCCGGATGAATCCGTCGTACTGCGCGTAGTGAACCTCTCGAAGTCCTTCGACGGTGTCGAGGCACTTCGCGGCGTCTTCTTAGATGTGAGGCGCGGGGAGATACACGCTGTGCTAGGCCACAACGGTGCTGGGAAAAGCGTTCTGATGAAGACGTTGATGGGGGTTCATCGGCCTGATGAAGGCGTCTATGAGATCGCCGGCGAGCCCGCGCGCTTCGGAAGTCCAAGCGAGGCCCAGTCCAGGGGACTCTCGATGGTCTACCAAGAGTTCGGATTGGTTCCAGAGCTGCCTGTTTACGAGAATGTCCTCCTCCATGGGCTACCCGGCCGTCATGGGCTCCTGGATCGCCGCGAAGCGATCCGGGGGTCGATGATGGTCCTCTCTCGGCTGGGCAGCGACGTGTCGCCGACTGAGATTGTCGAAAACCTCAAGGTCGCTGACCAGCAGGAGGTCGAGATCGCTCGTGCGATCGCGTTGGATCCTCATGTCTTGATCATGGACGAGCCGACTGCGGCGCTGTCGCACGGCGAAACGCAGCGCCTGTTCGACGTCGTCAACAAGTTGCGGGACGACGGGGTGGCGATCGTCTACATCACGCACAAGCTGGACGAGGTCGATGAGCTTGCCGACCGGGTGACGGTGCTGCGCGACGGCGAGGTCCAGGGCACTTTCGTCGCGGGCGAGTTCAACGCGGCCCTCTTGATGGAGAAGATCACGGGAAGGAAACTTGCAACCGTCGCTCGCGAGATCGATCACACCGAGGAGCCTGGCCCGGAGATTCTGGTATTGCGAGAGCTCAGCGTCGGAGACGCGGTCTCAAAGGTGTCGCTGGACGTTCGTGCGGGGGAGGTCGTTGGAGTGACCGGTCTGGTTGGCGCCGGTAAGACCGAACTCGCGAAGGCGATCGTCGGCGCGGCCGGTGAAGCGGAGCTGAGTGGTGAATGTCGCTACGAAGGACGCACAATCGACCTTCGACGGATGAATCCCAGCCGCGCTCGTCGAATGGGTATCGGATTGGTTCCGGAAGACCGAAAGGCGGAGGGGATAGTCGCCGAGCAGAGTGCGATGGAGAATGCTCTCTTGCCAGCCCTGGGGCGATTTCGGCGGACCGGCGGCGCGCTGATCGACTGGCCCGCGGCGCGCCGCGCCGTCGATGGGCTGATCGCCGGAATCGGGATCAAGCCAACCGACCCACTGCGGAGCATCGAGGTGCTGAGCGGTGGTAACCAGCAGAAGGTGGTGATCGGGAAGTGGTTGCTCACCGGCGAGCTCAAGCTGTTGATCCTGGACGAGCCGACGCGCGGGGTGGATGTCGGTGCTCGGGCTGACATCTACACGGTGATTCGTGATCTGGCAAAGGAAGGCTTGGCTGTCCTCCTCCTTTCCTCGGACATCGAGGAGATCTTGATCGCGTCTGACAACGTTCTGGCGATGCGCCGCGGACGAATTGTCGCGGAGGCTTCGGTCGGTGAGGTCAGCGAAGCGGATCTGCTCGCTGCCGTTGCAGGCGGTGCCGCGTGAACGCTGGCACGCCTACAACCGAGGGCGATGCTCGTCGTGTCGCATTGCCCCGCATCGTCGCCACGCGCGAGAACGCGATCCTTGTTCTCGTCCTGATCGTCCTCATCCTTGGCTTCGGGTTGGCCAGCGGTGGGAAGACACTCGGCGTCGAGAACCTGACGAACGTCGTCACCCAGAGTGCGACGCGCGGAATCGCTGCGATAGGCCAGATGTTTGTGGTGCTCACCGCGGGCATCGACATCTCGATCGCCGGAATCGGCGTCTTCTGCGCCATGCTGGCATCGGTTCTGATGACCGACAGCTTTCAGAACCTGACGGGGACGGCCTACGACTGGCCGCTCGTGATCCTGATCGTTCTCGCCGTCGGTGGTCTCTGGGGGTCGATCAACGGATTCTTGATCGCGAGGCTCAGGATTCCCGCGCTGATCGTGACGCTGGGGATGTGGCAGGTCGCGCTTGGCGCCACGTTCCTGCTCAGCAGCGGTCGCTCGGTCGCGAGTTTGCCTGAAGGATTCGCGGAGATCGGTCAAGGCGAGATGCTCGGGATCTCCAACCCGACGTGGATCTTCATCGCAGTTGCGGTCGCCGCGTACATAGTTCTGTACCACACTTCGTACGGGAGACGCGTGTACGCAGTCGGGGGAAACGAACGTAGTGCTTGGCTCTCAGGCATCCCGGTCGTGGCTATCGTCTTCTCGGTCTATGTGATCTCGGGTGTGCTTGCCGCAACCGCCGGTCTGATCGAGACCAGCCGAACAGTCTCTGCGTCAATGGACACCGTCGGTGGGCTAGAGCTCGACACAATTGCCGCGATCGCCATCGGTGGTGTGAGCCTCGCAGGCGGTCGCGGCAGTCTCGTCGGCGTCGTCATCGGTGCCTTGATCATCGGGGTGATCAACAACGGAATGAGTGTGATGGGGGCTGGGCCAGCGCTTGAGAACATCGTAAAGGGGGCAATTATCGTTGCGGCGGTAGGGGTCGATTTCCGCCGTTCGAGACGAAATTAGGCACCCAACCAGGAACGAGGAGAGTGAAATGAGTCAAGAGCAACCGTGGTACATGTCAGAGCGGATGGCGCGGCGGCAGTTCATGCAGCGCACCGCGATCGCCGGGGGCGCACTGGCTGCACTGGGCCTGGCAGGAACTGTGGCCGCCTGCGGTGAGGATGTCAGCAACGACGGGGATGGGAGCTCCGTTCCGTGGGATTCGAGTCTCCAGGTCAACCCATACGAGGGTTTGGCGGTAAAGGAGGACGGTAGTCCGTACAGGGTTGCGTTCCTGCCACTCTTCCTCGCTGTCGACTTCATGGTCAATGCGGAGAAGTACATGTCCAGCCTCGTGAAGAGGTCCGGCGCTGAGTACATCATGTTCAACGCCGATCAGGACGCGAAGCGACAGATCGATCAGATCGACAACTTGCTTTCCCTGGAGCAGGCTGACGGCGTGATCCTCCAGTCCGTCGACCAGAAGCTCCTCGTGCCCGCTGTCGAGAAGCTTCAGGCCGCCGGGATTCCCGTGATCGCTTTCGACACTCCTGTTGATACCGACACCGATTCTTTCGTTCAACACGACTTCGGTGGCGACGCGGGCACGAACCAACTCGGTGAGTTCGTCTCCAACTACGCAACGGAGAACGACGCTGAGCTGAAGTTGCTCGAGATCTGGGGAATCAGGGGCACCGAGAACTCCGAGGTGCGCCACGAGGGCTTCCGTACGGGTCTCGACGACAACCCCTTGGTCACGGTCGTCGAGTCCTCCGACAGCGACTACCTCGACGACAAGGCGCAGAGGCTGGTCGAAGATGCGTTCAACACGGATCCGGACCTCAACGCGCTGTTCATCCAGGCCGGCGGAACAGCAGGCGTCCTCTCAGGGCTCGCAGCGGTCGGCCGGACGGCGGTGGCCGGCGAGGACGGGCACGTCCTGACTGTCACCAACGACATTGACAGCAGCGTCGTCGACGGGATTCGCTCCGGTACGGTGGACGCGTGCGGGTCGCATGGCCCGGTCGACTTGGTGGATATCGCATACAAGCTCCTGCTGCAGAAGATGGTCCTCAAAGAGAGCGTCAAGAAGTCCGTCACGCCTCCTATGGTTGCGATCACAAACGAGAACCTTGAGACCGAGCGTGTCTTCGGTGTAACCCCAGCATGGCCGTTGATGCCGAGTGGGGATTGGGACGAGTGGCCGGTGCTCGATACCACTAGTATTGGGATAGAGACTCCTACGGTTGAGCTGCGGAAAGCCGCAGTAGGTTACTGAGCACTAAGAATCACGGGAAGGAAGCACGGAAATGTCCGAGGAAGACAAGAATCCACACATCAAGGGTCCGCGAGTGCTGAAGCTCACGGATGCGGTCGAGCGGTATGTGAACATCACAGGGTGCCGGCAGCACTTCTACCCGGTCGCGGACGACAATGACATCGGTCTGATTACCTACGTGGAGAAGCGTGCCGACACGGATGATGATCGTCGCTGGCAGTCACATTCGCATCCTGATATCGAGGAGTACATCTTCGTAATCAAAGGAGAGGGTCGCGTCGTCTTCGGAGAGGGTGACGAGACGTTCGAGGAAGAGTCCTACGATCTCGCGGCCGGTGACTTCGTGATCACTCCACGCGGGGTTCCACACACGTTCTACGGGGAGTTCGATGGACTCTGGTGGCACGGTAAGCACAACGTATGGGGGCAGACCCTCGGCAACAAGCATCCGTCGCGGGTATACAACCGTCCGAGTAGGCCGACAAAGGAAGAGCAGGACGACCTTCCCGAAGTTGGCGACACGTATTACATGGATGCAGTGGAGACGTTCATAACCTATTCTCCCGGGCCGTGGCACGCCGATCGTCGCGAACGTATCCGCGAGCTGAAGGACTTCCGTAAGGATCTCTGGCCAGATGCCGAGGAGAGCTGATCCCCAGGGTTGCGATCGGGTCAGGGCGGAGATGTGATGGAGCGGTTGATCAGCGATCCACAGGCCTACGTGGCTGACTCGATAGTCGGGCTTCAGATGGCTCATCCGGCGATGCTGCGCGTCAACGAGGATCCGCTGTACGTCGCTCGTGCACGAAGGGTCGACGGTAAGGTGGCGGTTGTCTCGGGCGGGGGCTCGGGCCATGATCCGCTCCATGCCGGTTTCGTCGGTCGCGGGATGCTCGACGCCGCTTGCCCTGGGCATGTATTCACCTCGCCGGTTCCGGAGCAGATCGTGGCTGCGACGGAGTGCGTCGACAATGGGGCAGGCACTCTACACCTGGTCAAGAACTACTCAGGGGACGTCCTCAACTTCGGACTGGCGAAGTCTGATCTTGCGGGATCCGGGGTTGAGGTGAGGAGCGTGCTCGTCGACGATGACGTTGCCCTGGCGGGGGACCCCGTGGGGCCGCCGCCGCGTGGCCTGGGCGCCACGGTATTCGCCGAGAAGCTCGCGGGAGCGGCCGCGGAGCAGGGTGCGGATCTGGATCACGTGGTCGAGATTGCCGAGCGGACCGTCGCCCGATCGAGGTCGATCGGCGTTGGACTTTCCTCGTGCACTCGTCCCGGGTCGAAGACCCCGCTCTTCGAGTTGCCCGACGGGGAGATGGAGGTCGGTGTCGGCATCCATGGTGAGGCGGGTCGCGAGAGGGTGCCGGTAGCGCCCGCCCCGGAGATCGCGACGATCATGGTCTCTTCGGTCAGCACGGATCTCGATCGCAGCTTGCCTGTGATCGTGTTGCTGAGCGGGCTTGGCGGGACGCCCGTAGCTGAGCTCGACATCCTCTACGGATGGGTCGCGCGCGAGTTGGCAAGCGGTGGCTTCGACGTAGCGCGCTGTCTCGTCGGCCAGTACATCACGTCGCTGGACATGCGGGGCGCTTCACTGACTGTCACAACGGTCGACGAGGAGATGCTGAGCCTGTGGGACGCTCCGGTCGAGACAGCGGCGCTGCGTTGGGGCGCCTGAGAGAGAGGTGAGGTGAAATGGCCGAGCAGGTTGACGGTGATGCGATCGCCAGGTGGCTGATGACATGTGCCGATGAGATCGAGCGGGAGTGCGGCTACCTGACGCAGCTCGATGCTGCCATTGGGGACGGAGATCATGGCGAGAACATGAAGCGTGGGTTCAGCTCCGTCAGGCGTCGCATCGACGATCTCGGTGATGCGGAGTCGTCGCCTGGTGGTGTCCTCTCAGAAGTTGGTGCGGAGCTGATCTCCAGCGTGGGGGGAGCGAGTGGCCCGCTCTGGGGGGTCGGCTTCAAGGGTGCTGGCAAGTCGCTGGGTGAAGCTGAGACGTGCGACCCTGAGCAGCTCGGCGTGGCGTTGACTGCCGCCTTGCAGTCGCTGCAGGATCTGGGAACTGCTGAAGAGGGAGACAAGACGATGGTCGATGCCCTTGCGCCAGCGGTGAGGACTTTCAACTCGGAGGTGGCAAATGGTGCACCCATGGTCAGCGCCACCGAGGCCGCGGCAGAGGCGGCGCAGGAGGGAGCTCGCGCAACTGTCTTGATGAAAGCGAGGAAGGGGCGGGCCGCGTATCTCGGCGAGCGATCGG